>JAYUVL010000375.1:0-2560 GCA_043754075.1 Cytophagales bacterium
CGCGCCAGATGTGGGGCGAAGCCGACGGGGTGTGCGAGATTACCTCCATCACCAATGCCCAAAACCGCAAATACTGGGTGGACCCACAGCTCCAGCACGCCTATGACACCGGCGACGATGCCCGCTTGCTGAGCCGTAAAAAAGAAATGAAACAGGAACTGTTCCGGCTGGTGGCCAACCAGACCGGCACTTGGTTTGACCCCTCCGTACTGACCATTGTGTGGGCGCGGCGGTTTGCGGCCTACAAACGGCCCGATCTCATCCTGCGCGACATCGGCCGCCTCGAGAAGCTGTTGCGCAGCAAAAAACGCCCGATTCAACTGATTTGGGCCGGCAAACCTTACCCGAGTGACCACGGCGCGACGGGTACGTTCAACCACATTGTCGAAATGACCAAGCAACTGCCCAATTGTGCCATTTTGACTGGTTACGAACTGGAACTGTCGCGCATTACCAAGGAAGGGGCTGATGTGTGGCTCAACACCCCCCGCCGCCCCCGCGAGGCTTCTGGCACCAGCGGCATGACCGCCGCCATGAATGGGGCCATCAACCTGTCTATTTCCGATGGGTGGATCCCCGAGTTTGCCAATGATGGGGTGAACAGCTTCATCATCCCGCCCGCTGATCTGACCAAATCAACCGATCACCAAGACATCCACGACCGCGACCAACTGTTCGATATCTTGGAGGACAAGGTGATCCCGCGTTATTATGACCATCCGGCACATTGGCTCCAAATGATGAAAAACAGTATGCACGATGTGTACCCGCAGTTCGACGCCGACCGGATGGCCGACGAGTACTACAAGGTCATGTACACATAATTGCAAACAAAGCGGGGAGTTATTGGTTTTTTTGTAAAGCTTTGGCAATAACTTGCATTCTTTGCAAAATATGGCAAGTTGCCTCCCCTAATTGGTTCATCATTTGATTTGTGGGTGCTCATCATCCTTTTGTTTTTTATGGAGATCATCAATGCCGACCCTGAAGCTTCGCGGATACTTAAAGTAGCCATTTTGGACATGTACAACAATGTGCCCAATCAAGGTATGCGCTGTATCAAGCAGATTATCAGCGAACAAGATGGGTTTATGGAAGGCCATTCTCTTCTGGACGAAGTATTTGATGTGCGGGGCAGCGGAAACTTGCCCCAAGCCGACGATTATGACATCTATATTTCCACTGGTGGCCCTGGTAGCCCCTTTGATGGCGAAGGGCAGGCTTGGGAAGCCCAATATTTTCAGTTGCTGGATCAATTGTGGGCCCACAACCAAAATTTGAATGACCACAAGAAATACGTATTTTTCATCTGCCATTCCTTTCAAATGCTGTGCCGCTATTTTGAGTTTGCCCACGTGACCAAGCGGCGCTCCACTTCATTTGGTATTTTTCCGATCCACAAAACGGTCGAGGGCTTGGGCGAGCCTTTCTACCACCCACTGCCCGATCCCTACTTTGCCGTTGACTCGCGGGACTGGCAAGTGACCCAGCCCAATTTTAACAAAATGAGCGAAGTGGGGGCCAAAATATTGTCCTTGGAAAAAATCCGGCCCCACGTGGATCTGGAACGGGCCGTTATGTCGGTGCGCATCTCCAATGAATTCTTCGGCACTCAGTTCCATCCCGAAGCCGATGCCACTGGGATGAGCATCTATTTTCAGCAAGAAGACAAGCGCCGGGCGGTGATCGACAACCACGGCGAGCAGAAATACCAAGAAATGATCGACCACCTCAACGATCCAGACAAGATAGCCCTGACCTACAATACTGTGCTGCCCAATTTTTTGCGCGAAGCAGTGGGCCAACTGCGGGGTGTCTGTGCCAGCTAGCTAACGCAACGGGCCGCGCTCCCCTACTTCGAGAAATGCGGCCCGCTATTGATGGTTGCGGTTGTGGGTAGCTTGGGCACACCATCGGGCGGCGCACTGCGCTACAAAGGGGAGGCTGAAACAGAGCCTCTATCAGTTCTCCAATGAGTTCTAAGCGTTAGCTAAACTGGACTAAAACGCTTCGCCCCAAGTTTTCAATCGTCTGGGAGTTTCGCCGGTTCATATAAGCTAGGAAAATTAATGAGTGATTTCCTGCTTATTTACCCAACACAAAACGAACATTTCCGTCCAAATTTTATAAGTACCACCCTCGTTTATCACGCTGTTTGTAGGCTTGCTTGAGTTCTTTGAGCCGGTCGCGCAGGCGGTCGTAGTGTTGGGCCATGGCCAATTCACTTTCCGCTTCGGCCAGTGCTGCGCGGGCCTTGCGCATCTGGGCCCCAAACTTCTGGGGGCTCAGCTTGCCCGTCCACGAAAAAAACCGCTCAACGATCCCACTGTTCGCGCCGCTTTGCATTTCGTATTTTTGCTTTTCTATTTCTTGCTTCTGCTTTTTGAGCAAGCTGATATAACGGTTCAATTGGGCTTCGGCCAAGCCACTTAGGTACTCGGGGTGGGCCAGGTTGTACTCCAGTTGCAGCTTGAGCAAACCAAAGAAATCGTTGTTGGTGTATGCTTCGGTCACGCGCTTCATCATTTCCGTCTTGCGGATCTGTTCTTGCTCGTCGCGT
>JAYUVL010000376.1:0-11114 GCA_043754075.1 Cytophagales bacterium
AATTAATTGATAATCAATAAGTTAAATTAAAATAAGCACCTAAACAGTTACTTTTTTTAAAATTGATGACAACAAAAAAGTATTGATAAAAGAAGGGGGAATTAAAAGCACATGAGTTTAATTTACCATAAAAGACACTAAAAAACACCCGTAGCCCAAATGGTGGCACTTTTGCCCCTTTTGCATAATTTGTTACCAACGCATTTATTTTATCGCAAAACCGCTCGCACTTTGCTTATTCCAATCCATTTGGGGTACGGTCATTGGCTGGAGTTCAACTTTTGAAAATCAAAGCGATTGCTCAAGCCAGCCAAATCTTGATATACAAACGTTGCCAAGCCCCCTAAAGTTGGGCAACCGGCAACAAAGCTGATTCGCGGGTCAGGTGAACGGGGAGGAACCAGTGGTGATCGGTTTCAAGCTAAGCCGTGGCTAATTTGATCTGACCGCCACCAACAGCTCACTGTCAAATACAGCGGCTGGCGAAATGACGGTTTCGTCCAATGGAATTTGATTGCCATACCGCTCTTTCAGTTTTTGCTGGACGGTCGGACTGGTCAGGTCAAAGTCGCTCAACTTGCCAAGGGTGCCAATTTCAATTCCGGTTGCCCGTTGATACACTTTCCAGATCAGTTCTGAGCAGTAAATCTTGTCGTCGCTCCAGCCAAAGGCCAAATCATAATTTTTACCATTAAAAGTTTGGCCAATTTGTTTCATTTTCGCCAACGTTTGGGGGGTTAAGACTTGATCCGCATTTTTCAATCTTTTCACCACGTAATGGCCGTTTTTTCCTCGTGCTATCCACTTGGCAAGTGGAGTTTGCTTTACCGGTTGAATGGCTTCAAAGACAAAAAACGCCCCGCCAGATTGATACACAATGCCGCAATGGCTGTACTTGGATTTAGTTGCCAATTGGATGGGGAGGCTCTGGCTTGAAAGGGAGGTTTGAAAAATAAGGTCGCCCTCCCTTATAGCGTCCTTGTCCACCAGTGGCCAAGCCGGGTTTTTTGTTTGGGCCGCGGGGGGTTCAGGGGCATCGTAGGTTGCGTTGGCATAATACCCACTTGCGAGGCTCAGGGTCAAAAACCCAAGAAATATAGTTGCGCTTTTCATGCAATGGTGGTGGTGATCTGGTTAAACTGGCCTGTGGGCAATCGACTTCGGCTTAGGATACTTTGCACGATCACAGGCTTCCATTCTTTTGCCCCACGTGCTCCGCGGGTCGATGTCGGCCTGCCAGAACGTTCACCGGGAAAAGCCTTTGCGTGGCAAGGCATTGTCCCACAACAGCGGGCCGGTTGCCCCATTGGCAGGCTTCCGCGCCGCACCTTCGTGGCTTTATTCGTTGAACTGTATTCCATCCAGCTGGTTTCCAGTCAAATAGTGGAGATTCTTGGTGATTTTTTCAGGATCCCAATCCCACCATTTAAGTTGAAGCAACTGCGCAATCGTATCGTCCGAAAACCGCTTCTTTAATTCTGTGGCCGGGTTTCCCCCCACTATTGCATACGGTGCCACATCTTTGGTCACCGTCGAGTTGGTGGCAATGATTGCCCCATCGCCAATGTTCACCCCCGCCATGATGGTTGCGTTGTAACCGATCCAAACATCATTGCCAATCCTTATGTCCCCTTTGTTGGGATAGGTTTTGCCATCCATGGCCCGCTCCCAACCATTGCCGAAAATAGCAAATGGATACGTGGTCAGGGCATTGGTCAAATGATTGGCCCCGTTCATGATAAAAGTTACCTGCGAGGCAATCATACAAAATTTCCCAATCACTAGTTTGTCGCCAGTAAAATCAAAATGATACTTTACGTTTTTCTCAAAATTGGCCACATTATCGAAATCGTCGTAATAAGTAAAGTCGCCGACGATGATATTGGGGTTTTTAACCACGTTTTTTAAAAAACAAAGCCGATCATAATGGGGCAATGGAAATGCTTGGTTTTGGTCTGGGCCGGTCATTGTGCAATCAGTTTGTTAATTTGATAATCAACTATCTAGGTGTTAAGAAGAACAAAAATACAATAGGTGATCACCACACGTGGCAATCTTGGCCTAAATTGCTCAAAAATGATTGGGAATGCGCTTCTTGCTTTCTGCCTTGTTGTGGGGCTTCGGCTTCTCGGCATGGGCCCAAATTGGGGGCCGCCAGACTTTTAGTTTCCTCAATTTGCCCGCCAATGCCCGGGTGGCGGGTTTGGGGGCGGTCAATATCACTGCCGATCACCGCGATCCGAGCATGTTCATGGCCAACCCGGCCCTGTCGGCCGATTCGGCCCATGCCCTGGTTACGCTCCAATTGTTTTCGCTGCGCCCCGGCGTGACCAATACCACCGCAACGGGGATCATCAAACGGGGGCGGCTGGGGCGGCTGGGGGTGGGCCTGCAATACCTCGGCTACGGCCCGTTCGATGGGTTTGACGCCACGGGAAGCCCCACCGGCACTTTCACCGCTGCCGATTACGCGATCACCCTCAACTATTCGCACACGATCGCCCCCTTCACCCTGGGGGCCAACTTGAAACTGGCCGGATCCACCATCGGGCCGTATTCGGCCACGGCGGTGCTGGTCGACCTTGGCGGGGTGTTTATCCACCCTACCAAAGATTTTCGGTTTGGCCTCACCCTCAAAAATATGGGGACGGCATTTAGCAATTATACCAGCAACGCCGATTTTGTCATGCCCTTTGACGTGCAACTGGGCACTTCGTTCAAACCTGAAAAAATGCCCTTCCGGTTCTCGTTCACGGTGCACCAACTGTTCCCCCCGGGCAATATTGCCTACAATGATCCAACCCAAAATTTTGTCATTGATGGGAACGGCAACCGCAGCCTCCGCGATGTGACGCTGGCCGACAAGATCACTCGGCGGGTGGTGCTGGGCGGTGAACTGCTCGTCCACCGGAACGTCAACTTCCGGGTGGGCTACAATTTTTTGCAGCGCCGCGAAATGAGCATCGAACA
Source organism: Cytophagales bacterium (assembly GCA_043754075.1). Taxonomy (GTDB): domain Bacteria; phylum Bacteroidota; class Bacteroidia; order Cytophagales; family Thermoflexibacteraceae; genus JALONO01. Next base: position 2,971 of record JAYUVL010000376.1, read on the forward strand.
ACGCCGCGCCCTGACCGGGTTCTCCCTCGGGTTCCTGTGCCGGATCAAAGGTTTTGAGTTGGCCTATGCTTATAACGTGCGCCACATTGCGGGCGGGCTCAGTTGCTTTTCCCTTGGCCTAGACACAGCTCGGCTGATCAAGCGTAAAAAAACAGTGAAATAAAGATAATTTTTTGATATGTAATCAAATTTATTGCCCAAAAGCAGCATCTTGCGGCCTAATGGGTTACCTTTGCTTGCGAAAAAGCAACTTTTGGCCCTAAATTACAGCCCCAAAACATTGGGCCATTTTTAGTTGCCCACTTTTTTCGGGCATTCGTGGACATGTAACTTTGTTTCCCAACCTATTTTTACTTGTTGAAAACCAATAAGTTGCAGATAGGTCGTCAGTTGGATGAATAAATACCAGCGTTATTCATCGGCGATATGCTCATTGCTTGAAGAATAAACAGCAGATGGGTTCTACAAGGGTGAGCTATTGACAGAAATAAAAGTCAATTTATTGATTATCAATGTATAAAAGCTCAAATATGTTACGTTTGATTGTTGGCTGGATATTAATGCCCATTTTCACCTTCGTCTTTTTTTTGTTGCTCTACGTTTTTCACCCGGTCCAAATCTTGACACGAAAGCTGGGTGGCTACGAGGCCCACAAAAAAACCGTGGATGTCATGTTGTTTTGTTTAATGCAGGCAATCAAAATCACGGGGGCCACTGTGGGCTTTGGCCCGCTGCCCGTGTTGCCCACCGGCCGGCCGCTCCTGCTCGTGAGCAACCACCAAAGCATGTATGACATAGTGCTCATTGGCTGGCTGTTCCGGCGGTTTCACCCCAAATATGTGTCCAAAATGGAACTGACCCGGGGTGTCCCCAGCGTCTCCTACAACCTGCGTTATGGTGGATCGGTGGGCATTAATCGCAATGATATTCGCCAATCGCTGCCGACCCTCAAAGCCTTTGGTGAATATTTGGCCCAACATTGCTACGCGGGTTGCATTTTTCCCGAGGGCACCCGCGCCCGCGATGGCAAAGTAAAGTTTTTTAGACCACAGGGGTTGGTCATTTTGCTCAAAGCGGCCCCCGACGCGGTGGTGGTGCCCATTGCCATTGAAGGATCTTGGGAGATCATGAAACACGGGTTAAAACCCATTCCTTTTGGCTGTCAATTGCACTGCACCGCCTTGCCCCCCATCGACCGGACGGGCAAGACCAGCGAGGAGGTTGTCCAAGAATGTGAGGCCACCATCAAAACTTTTTTGGGCCAAGCGTAGTCATCAGTGAATTTTAAACAATGATTTCGCCTTGGAGGTACAGGACGGATTGCCCCGCTATTTTGACCCGATCCCCGGCCAAATCGCACCACAGCTCGCCCCCCCGCTTGGACACCTGCCGCGCGTGGAGTTTGTGTTTGCCCAATACTGCCGCCCAGTAGGGAACCAGGGCGCAATGAGCTGAGCCAGTGACGGGATCCTCATCAATGCCGGCCAATGGGGCAAAGAACCGAGATACAAAGGCGCAATCTGTCCCGGGGGCAGTGGCGATGATGCCCCGGGTGGGCACTTTTTTCATCTTCCCAAAATCGGGGGAGAGCCCCATTACCTCCGCCGAATCGGCATACACACACAAATAGTCGAATTTGGAGCGCAGCACTTCGCGGGGAGCCAAGCCCAACGCCTCGATCAGGCCCTCGGGGATGGGAGTGGGCGCGGGGGGCGTTGCGGGGAAATCGAGCTCCAACAAGTGATCGCGCCGGTGCACTTTCAATAGGCCACTCCGGGAATGAAAATGCACGAAATTGTCAGGGTGGCCCAACTCGTTGAGGATCAGGTGCGCGGTGGCCAATGTGGCGTGCCCGCACAAATCCACTTCCACTGCTGGGGTAAACCAGCGGATCTCAAAATCGCGACCATGCGGGGTAAAAAAAGCAGTTTCGGCCAAGTTGTTCTCGGCGGCAATGGCCTGCAACTGGGCATCGGGTAGCCAACTGGCCAAGGGACAGACAGCGGCAGGATTGCCCCCAAACACGTGCGAAGTGAAGGCATCGATTTGATAAATGGCCAAATTCATGGGCAAAACAAATTAAATAGGCTTCTCGCAAATGCCGACGCTCATCATCAAACTGGACAAAGCCCAATGTGAGCAAGAAAATGGCATTGGCGAGCACCCTAAAGTTAGACCCCGCAATTTAAACGTAAAATCGCGATAAACTAGGCGGCCTTGATGGTCAGGACGTTGGTTTGGGCATTGAACTGGGAGGTGTAAATTCTCAACCCCCGACTGCCCTCAGCGTTCTGGCCGGCCCCGGTCAAGCTAAACTGGGCGCCATGAACCGGACAGCTAAAGCCCCCGGCCCCACTGTTCAGCCCGGCATTGAACACCACAGCGGCATTGCCTTCGTGGCTGCACACTTGAGTGGCCGCCACAAATTGGCTCTGGCTCACGCGGGCGATCACAATGCGCTGCTGGATCAGGATTCGCGAGCCACCAGCGTTGCGCAGGCTGGCATTCTCGGCCAGGTTCAAGTCAATGACCAGGTCATTATTTAGGGGAGTGGGATCGTTGGTGCTTTGGTTCCCACACGAGGACAGCCCCCCCAAACACGTGAAAGCAATCAAGGAAGCCCCGCTGAGGCCAAGGCTTTTGAGAAATTCAATGCGATTCATAATGACACGTTTGAGGTGAGAGAATAAAATTATCAGAAAATCAATGCTTAATGTGACCGACTGTTTGGTGAGTAGCAAAAATGCTTTGGCCACCTAACAACCAACTGTTCACCAATTTCTCCTTGGGTGCAAATCACCACCCAAACATTGGTTGTTCAACCTGTACAAATCCTTCGGGGAAAGGGTTGTTTGAATTTCGGCCAAATGTGGCGCTAATTTTAATTGTTATTGGACGTGGTGGGTGAATATTCCCAATTGATCCGGCCAGTTTTAAGGTCAAGTTCACAGGCATAGCGCTCGTAATTAGCACCGGTGTAAACGTAGTGATTGTTGATTACTATTTTGTCATTATGGTGATATACTTCCAAATTGCCACTGAAATTGATCGCCCCATCCTCGCGATTGGCGAAAATGGCGGCCGTCGGGGCATCGTTGTACCAGCGCAGGTTGCCCAAGCTGTCCACGCAAGTGAGCAGGGGCTTGGCGTTGGCTCCCACCTCGGAGGCGTGCAAAATCACTGCGAGGGCCGAACTGGCATAAATCATTTTGGGACTGATAAAAGTCCGGTTGGGTATTTGGCGAATGCCCCGATAGGTTGTATGGCCCGCCCCGTACCTGAGCTTTAGCATATCTTCGTTCTGCTCATAGCTTTGTTGGTGGCTGCTAAACATTATCTGGTAGGGTGAAACTCTATTGTTAATCAGATATAGCTTCTTAATATCGCCTTCGGTAAATACCCATTGGTTGACAAGCCGCCAGCCTTTTTTCGTGTTGTAGTCCCCATTGACTTCCAGCTTTTCGGTATCAGAACCAAAAAAGTTAATCGTGGGGGCATACCAGTATTTTTCACCAGTGGTAGTAACGATCTCAAACCAACCGTTAAAGAGCTCCAGTTTACCAATACCGGCACTCAACGCCGGGAATCGTTGGCCAAGCCGGGCATTGTCATCCACGATTTCGCCACTGTACATGTCCCGGGCAACGAACTTGGCACTTTTCTCATCTATTTCGTACACTTTGCCACCCAGATAAGCAATCTCCACCGATTCGCGGGCATTGGCCCAATAATCTCCGCCTTCCAACAAAGTGAGGGTCTTGTTTGATTCGCCCGTTAGCGGGTTGATCAAGCTAAGGTAATAATCTTTGGACCATTTTTTTGATTCGGTGCCGGTGCGGGTCTCGTAGGTATATAACCAATAAACCGGGCCGCGATCCCCCAAAAGTGCGAATCCCTCATCGATAGAGCGATTGGACGGCTCGTCCGCCTCCGCTGCTTCGGCTATCATTTCTTCGTCCGCCGTGGATACAACCACGGAATTGCTCGGCTCCTGCCCGACCAGCCACATCATCAGGGTGAGCACCCCGCCCACGGCCAGTAGCCCGCTGCCCCATAAAGCAATGGCTTTCAGGCTGATGGGGGTGGATCGCACAGGTCTGGCCGATGATTTTAGTTCACTGATCAACTGGAGTGATTCAAAATGGCTGGGATCCAATTCGGCACATCGATTGGCCAAGGCCAAGGCATGGGCTTGATCGCCGCGGTTGTTGGTCAGCTTCCATCGCATCCGATAAGCGTGGGCCAGTGCATAAATCACCCTTGGTTGGTCGGGCTTGAGCGCCACGGCCTGCTCCAGCTCTGTAATGGCATCGTCCCAATTGTTGAGCCGCACAAAACTGGTGCCGCGTTGCCAATAGGCATTGTAGGCAGCTTCCAGATCGGCTGGCGTAATGCCCATCGAGGCGGCCACCTGCCGCATCTCTTCATTGCTCAAGGCTTGGGAGTTTTTTTCAGCCTGGATCTCGAGGGCCTTGGCAATGAATTGGCGAAAAATTTCGTCGTCAGGACTCATGTAAATTTAGTTTAGTGATAGTACTGCAAAAATAAGCTTGCTTGATAATGGCGCTACCGCTCTGGCAAATGATGACTGGTGCCGCGCCCAACTTCCCCAACCATTCACCAGTTATTGGCCTCGACATTGCACTTTTTTATCCACCAAACAAAGCAACGTTCCATGTCGGCTGCGAAATGGAACGTTGCTATTGATGGGGCGGCCTGACCAAATTAGCCCACCACCACTTCTTGGCGGTCGTCGTTGAAAGTGACCCGCTTGCCCGATTGGAGGGCCGCAATCACCATGCACAGCGCGACGGAGTGCTGATAGCCCGCCCGCACGTCGGCATTGGGTTGTTTGCCGCTGCGCACGCACTCCATCCAGTTGCGGATGTGGAGCGAGGTGGCCAAGTCGGTGCCAGTGTTGGCCCCCGTTTCCATTTTGGCCCCAGCCACCGAGCTGGCGGCCAACAAGTTGGACTTGAGGCCCATGGCGGCAGCCATATCAGGGGTGAGCCCTCCCTCGGGGGTGATCGCGTTGGTGTCCAAGTTAAGCATCCCCCCATTGGAATAGTACAATTCCTTGGTGCCGCCCGCGCTATTGCCCATGCGTGAGGAATAAACGACTTGGAACCCTTTCTTCAGGTCGGGCGTGCCGTAGTCAAACACTGCCGTCATGGTGTCGTTGTTGCTCCGCCCGTCGTGCCATTGGTAAATACCACCATTGGCCACCACGCTGCGGGGGCGCTCATAGCCGGTAAACCAGTGGACGGTGTCGATCTGGTGCACCATCCATTGGCAGGGAATCCCCGAAGAATAGGGCCAAAACAAGCGGTATTCCAAATATTTGCGGGCATCCCAGGCCTCATAAGGCCGGTTGATCAAGAAGCGTTTCCAGTCGGTATCCTTTTCTTGCAGGCTGGCCACCAAGGCAGGGCGGCGCCACCGGCCCGGTTGGTTGACGTTCCAGCTCATTTCCACCATGTTGATGTCCCCAAATTTGCCACCTCTGATTAATTCATTGGCAGCGTGATAATTGGGCGCGCTGCGGCGCTGGGTGCCCACTTGCACGATCATCTTGGTGTTGCTCACGGTTTTGAGCACATCGCGAGCATCCTGCATGGTGTTGGCAAATGGTTTTTCCACGTAGGCGTGGCGCCCCGCCCGCACCGCATCCATGCAGTGGACGGCGTGCTGAAAGTCGGCCGTGGCAATGATAACGGCATCAACGTCCTTGCGGTCGTACAATTCTTCGTTGTTGCGCGAAGTTTGGATCTTTTTGCCCGTTTTTTCCTCAATAAAGGCGGCTCCCTCTTGGCGGCGGCGGTTCCAAATGTCGGACAGCCCCACAATTTCGTAGTTCAGTTCTTTGGCATGGGCCAAAAAACCTGGGATGAGCGATTGGCGCGCCCGGTCGGCAAAGCCCACCACCCCGACGCGCACGCGGTCGTTGGCCCCCAAAATATTGCCATAGCTTTTGGCACTCATGCCCACGGCCAGGCCCGCCGCTCCGAGCGTGGTTTTCTTCAAGAAATCCCGTCTTGTTTCCATTTTCTTGTCTTTGTGTTTGATAAAATCGGGGCGCGGCGCTTCCTTGATCACCGGTAGCCCATTTTGGTAGCGTGAAGATAAGAAAAAAATTGAAAAAGCCGCCTCGTTCCCCCAAACGGCCGTTGGGCGCCATTGGCCCCACGGGTAGCCCAATCCCTAGTTGGACAAAAATGCGGGGGTGAAGTAGGGTTGACCGGTGCCGCCCGTCCGTCCGTTTTCTTGGCCTAGGGTCAAGTGCGGTTTCACCCTTTGGCAAATTGTGAGCAAATTATCGCGATTGTCGGTAGCTTTGGCCGGGGCGGCAACCTCCCGCCAGTAATCGCCACTATTCCGATCACCATGAAACAATCACGCAGGGAATTCATCCAAAAATTATCGCTCGGCACCGGGGCCGCGCTGCTTGCGGCCAATGGGCACGGCCAGCCCGTCAATGACCAGCAATTGGGCGTGGCCTTGGTGGGCTTGGGCAATTACGCCACCAACCAGTTGGCCCCGGCCCTGTTGCAGAGCAGCCGCTGCCGGTTGGCGGGCATCGTGACGGGCACACCGGCCAAAGCCGAAAAATGGAGCAAGGACTACGCTATCCCCCAAAAAAATATCTACAACTACCAGAATTTTGACCAGATTGCCACCAACAAGGACATTGATATTGTTTATGTGGTTTTGCCCAATGCCCTGCACGCGGAGTTTACCATCCGGGCGGCCAAGGCCGGCAAGCACGTGGTGTGCGAAAAACCAATGGCCCTCAACGTCAAAGAGTGTGAGGCGATGATTGCTGCCTGTGCGGCCGCCAAAGTCCACCTCTCGGTGGGTTATCGGTTGTACTTTGAGCCCCACCACTTGGAAATGAGGCGTTTGGGGATGGGAAAGATCCACGGCGGAGTCAAAATGATCGAGAGCAGTTTGGGCTTCCAAATGGCCGATCCCAAGAGTTGGCGGCTGAACAAAGCGCTGGGCGGCGGCGGTGCCATCATGGATCTGGGGGTGTACTGTATCCAAGGGGCCCGCCGCACGCTCGGCGAACTGCCCACGGCCGTCACTGCCCAAGGATACGAGGGGGATCCGGCCATTTTCAAGGGGATCTACGAAATGATGATGTTCCAGTTGGAGTTTCCCAGCGGGGCCATCGCCAACTCAACCACCACCTACACCTCCTACGTGGATCGCCTGTACACCACCACCGGCTACCGCTGGTTTGGGCTCGAACCCGCCTACAATGCCATGGGCGCAAAAGGGGCCTCCTTCGAGGGCAAAATGGACTTCAAAACCCCACCCTTTCAGCAAATTGCCCAAATGGACGATTTTGCCGATTGTATCCTCCACCGCCGGCCATCCGCCGCCTCGGGCGAAGAGGGCCTGATCGATCTGAAAGTGATCGAGGCCATCAAAAAATCGGCCGACACTGGCAAAAAAGTGAAATTGCAGTGGTAGGGAGGATTGCCCGACCGAGCAAAGCCGCTGGAAAATTTCCCGCTGAACGAGATCTGCCAACGGCCACTCACCCCCGAGGCCAGCAATGGCCCGGGCTTGACAAAAAGCCCCCCGACATTTGGTGGTTTAAAAATAAGTATCTACGTTTGCCAGATACCGATAAAGTGTACAATCAGCGGGATAGACAAAGATAAATGAGTCGGCCAGCTAGATAGCCAGCGTGAAATACCCCTATTTGCGTTGCCCTCCCTGTCAGGTTTTTAAAACCTGACAGGTGGAGGGTGGTAAAAGATCCAAAACCCATTGTATGATGACCAAAAAAACGCTTGTGGCATTGGAGGAAGGCAAATTTTACCACCTTTACAACCGTGGGATCAATGGCACGGACCTGTTCTACGAGGCAAAAAACTATGCCTATTTTTTGGCCAAATACGCCCATTACCTGCACGACTATCTGCACACCTACGCTTACTGCTTAATGAAAAACCATTTTCACTTACTGGTGAGGGTAAAAGAGGTGCTTCCAGTACAGGCAAACGGCCCCCATCTTGCAGCCGATAAAGGATTACATTCGCCGGAGCACATCATTAGCAAAAAATTGGCGGATATGTTCAATTCTTACACCAAAAGTATCAATAAGGCGCAATCGCGAACCGGAGGCTTATTTG
>JAYUVL010000377.1:0-5794 GCA_043754075.1 Cytophagales bacterium
AAAAAGTGCCTCTTGAAGGGGATGGGAACCGCCGAGGCTGCCGATCTGAGCGGGCTGGGGGAAGCAGAAGTAGAGGCAATTTTGCAAGCCCTGAACGACGGAGAGGACCTGCCATGAAACTTTCACTGCCCAAGTGCACCTCAGGCGAGCGGACGGCCTACGAGGACAGCCTGAAATACTACCGCGACCTGAAGAACTCACTGGACACCAGACTTATCCCATAATCTCAGGAATGTCACCCTCGACCACCAGCCGACCCTCCGTGGAGGCCGCGATCTCGGCCACACTGATGCCAGGGGCGCGCTCGAGCAAGCGAAAACCACCACCGGGCAGCACATCGAGCACGGCCATGTCGGTTACTATTTTCTTGACGCAGCGCATCCCGGTGAGGGGCAACGAACAGCTTTTGAGCAGTTTGGATTGGCCATCTTTGCTTCTGTGCTGCATCGCGACGATGATATGCTGAGCTGAGGCCACTAAATCCATTGCACCACCCATCCCTTTCACCATTTTGCCGGGAATTTTCCAGTTGGCAATGTCCCCGTTCTCTGAAACCTCCATAGCCCCCAAAATGGTCAGGTGGACGTGCCCGCCCCGGATCATCGCGAAACTATCGGCCGAACTGAACAAGCTCGATCCTGCCAGCATCGTGATGGTTTGCTTACCTGCGTTGATCAGATCGGCGTCCACTTCTTCGTCGGTAGGGAACGGGCCAAGGCCCAGCAGCCCATTTTCCGATTGGAGCACCACATTGATGCCATGGGGAATAAAATTGGCCACCAGCGTGGGAATCCCGATCCCAAGGTTGACATAATACCCATCGCGCAGCTCCTGCGCAATGCGCTTGGCAATCCCGTTTTTGTCCAACATAATTGATTTATCTAGAAAAGCCCTACGGAGATTTGTGCTCCATAGGGCTCTTATGCTCACCTAAAACTAGAGTTTTACCACCGTGTAGTCGCCCACACTCAGATCCGACGGTTTGCCTTGGTATTTCACAAAACTGCCCACCATTGAATCCTCGATATTGACATGCTCCAACACTGAATTTTGTTGAACCACGGAATTGGCCACCACCGAATTTTTGACCACCGTATTGGCCCCAATCGACACGTGTGGCCCAATTACCGAGTGGTGCAGCACTACATTTTCGCCAATATAAACGGGCGGAATAAGGACCGAATGCAGATTTTTGACTGAACTGGCCACCAGTTGCTCTTGACTTTGGCCACTGGTAGTGCGCTCGTGCAAGTATTCAAGGTAGCGCTTGTTAGTGTGAACAGTATAATCCTTGTTGCCGCAGTCGAGCCACTCAGAGATCAGGCTGGGGACAAACTTCACGCCCTTGGTCTTCATGGTTTCCAATGCGTTGGTCAGTTGGTATTCGCCCTTGTCCTTGATGTCGTTGTCGAGCAAGTATTGCATTTCATTGCGGAGCATGTCCCCATCTTTCACGTAATAGATCCCAATAATGGCCATATCAGACACAAAATGAGCGGGTTTTTCCACAAAATCGGTGATATAACCGGTTGCATCAGTCTTGATCACGCCATAAGAGGCTGGATTCTCCACTTTCTGGACCCAGATGGTGCCGTCCTGACTCCTATCCAATACAAAGTCGGCCTTGAACAACGTGTCAGCAAAGGCAATCACCACTTCGCCATTGATCGACTCTTTGGCGCAAAGTAGCGCGTGGGCGGTGCCCAGCGGCTGATCTTGGTAATAAATCTTGGCGGTAGCCCCAAGACTTTCGGCTATTTTGGCCAAATCCTTCTCGACCTGCGCGCCGAAGTCGCCAATGATAAAGGCGATTTCCTCGATCTTATCGTTACAAACAACGGCGATGTCTTCCACGAGTCGTTGTACGATGGGTTTCCCCGCAATAGGCAATAAGGGTTTGGGAGTGGTGAGTGTATGGGGGCGCAAGCGTGTGCCCCGGCCCGCCATTGGGATAATGATTTTCATGTCTATTGGAAAATTTTCTTCGGCCAATATTAAGGCGATTTTTGGGAAAAAGCGAATTATTTATTTCAAAAAACGCCAGTCGTCCCGAATTTTGTTGGGATAATAGAATCGTCGTTTCAGCATTTCACTAACCATCCCCCGCTGGCGGTAGCCTTGGTAGGTTCCCCAAAACTGGCGAAAACGGAATTGGCCAATCTCACAAGCGTATTGCCAAAACCGGCCTTCGCGCCCCGCTTGCACCCAATCACTCAACACATTGGTGGGCAGCAGGATCAAAAAATCTTTCAGGGAAAAATGTGCCTCCGGAAAAATCCGCTTATAGGCAATGGCTTCGCGTCGGTAGCGGTTTTGGATCCGATCTGGGGCCTCGTCGTGAACGTGCACGACCTTGGCACTTGGCACATAGGCCAATTGATGGCCAAGCGATAACGCACTCTTGGCCCAGGCCAAATCTTCTAGCCCGGTGAGCGTTTCGTCATAGGGCAATTGTTCCCAGACGCTCCGACGGATGCAGGCGTTGGCATTGTTGCAAAAGGGGTGGTCTTGCAGATACCAAGGGCCGGCAGGTGGAAACCACTTGTGAAAAATACGGTGTTCAGAAAATTTGGTCGACTCGTTGCCAATTTGTCCACCATAGGTGAGGGCCACTTGAGCAAGCTGGAACGGTTCGACCAGTTGCTCAATCCAGCGCTCGTCGGTTGGATATACATGGGCACTGGCCACCACTACCAACGCCCCACTGGCCTGGGCAATGCCCAAGTTGAGGGCCCGCCCAAAAGTGAACATTTGCGGGAGAATGTGGACCAACTTGGCCCCGTGGGCCCGGGCAATTTCCACCGTCCGATCGGTAGAGCCCGAATCAACCACCACCGCTTCCACGGGCACCGTTTGTCGGGCCAGCCAGTCGAGTAGCTTGCCAATGTGCCGTTCTTCGTTGAAGCAGCGGATGACAATAGAAATAGTGGGCATAACAATCACCGTACTTGGCGGGCAAAGATAGGCCAGAATTGCGCTTTGCTTGGCCGGCCATTGATCAAAAAGGTTTTCCGTGCGTCAGTCCAATGAGCCAACGGGTCAGGGGCGGCACTGTGGCCGCGGTGCGCAAGAGCCATTCGGTCAGGTGCACATTGCCAAAAAACCGCTGAATGGTGCGCCCAGCCTGCAGTCGGGCCGCAAAATGCCGTCTCCATTGCTTGGTGTATTCCTGTTCCAGTTCAGGGCGGGTGAGCGGGCCGCGCAAGTGGCCAACCAGCAGGCCCGAGAGCAGGGCTGCACTGTGGATGGCCATTGCCATGCCATTGCCGCACAAAGGGGCAATCATGCCCGCCGAGTCACCGCACATTAAGACCCCGTTTTCCAGCAGGGGCTTAGGGGCGAAGGAGATTTCGTTGATCACTTTGGGGGCCTGAAAAACGAACTCACTGTTGGCCCATAACTTTTTTAAATACGGGTTTTGGCCCAATACCATCTTCTCCATTTGGGGAATGGTGCCATGCTGGCGCAGCAAGTCGCGCTTGGCCAAGTAACACATACAGTAAACGCCGTCCTCAACCCGTGAAATGCCACAATAACCATCCTGAAAATTGTGCAGGGCAATCAAATCATCGGGGTGAAGGTCAGTGCGGATGTGGTATTTGACCCCGATGTAGGGCGAGCGTTGGCCAAAGAAAGATCGGTTTTGGTCCAAGTTGGCCCGTTTTCCGTGGGCACTGATCACCACTTTGGCACTCAATTGGTTGCCATTGGCCAGCTTTACCTCCCAGCCGTTGTGAGCCGGTTCGATCCCCAACACACTGGTTTTGAGCTGGAACTTGGCCCCTTTGGAGCGGGCCAACCGGTAAAGGGCCAGATCCAGGGCAAAGCGGCTAAGGCCAAACCCACCCGAAGCCAATGGCTGCTCAAGGGAACGCCCAGCGGGAGAGGTGATTTGCAGTTGGCGGATGGCCACGGCTCCCTGCGCAAATGGATCGAAGCCCAGTTGGCCGAGAAAGGGCAGGGTCTCATTGGAAATGTACTCGCCACATACCCGGTGAAAGGGGTACTCATACTTCTCGATCAGCAGCGTATCGATCCCAGCTTGGGCCAAAACGATGGCATTGACCAGCCCGGCCAACCCCCCACCCACAATAATTACCTCGTGCATAAACCATTTCATTTAGTGACAGGGGGAGTAATCACCGGCAAATGGCCAGAAAGTCACTGGCGCGCCATAGATTAACCTTCTATTTTTCACAAGTGTAAGATAACCAATGGTTTCTCCACAAATTGGCCCAAAAGACCTATTTAACTGGCCTTTGCCGCATTTCTCTCTACTTTTTGTCTAAGCAAATGGTGCAAGAAATGTAACGAAATCGGCGGAGAAGTTGCTAACATTGTACGGGCGTTATTTTCTTACACCGGCCTGGCGCAGGGTAATTTCTCCCGATTTGGCAGCACTCCTGATCTGACCTACATTTGTGTCAGGTTTAAAGCATTAGAAAAAAATTAGTCCTCATTATTTCTGACCAACACCAAAAATTATATTATCACGCACTGACCTCACGTTTCTAACCAAAACTTACAAAAAATTTACTTGACTAACCCTATGGATTGCCAGGCACTTGAAAAAGGCCTGGTTTTTTTATTTTTGTGGATGACCGATACTTTCCTCACGCTAGCCGGGCCTTCGCTGGCCCAGTATAAAGAAAAAGGCAGCCGTTTTTTGGCCCACGCTTACCCAGTGGAGAGCGAAGCCGCGGTGAAAACCCAACTAGCGCTGCTCCGCAAAGAATTTTATGATGCCACCCACCTTTGCTACGCGTACTCGCTGGGCCCAGACCCGAAGATTTTTCGGGCCAATGACGATGGGGAACCGCACGGCACAGCGGGGCTGCCCATCCTCAACCAGATCCGCGCCAAACAGCTCACCAATGTATTGGTAGTGGTGATGCGCTATTATGGCGGCACCAACCTTGGCGCATCAGGATTGGTCAACGCCTATAAATTGGCCACAGCTGCGGCGCTGGCTGCGGCCCAACTGGTGGATCAAATCACGACCCAGCAACTGGAACTTCACTTTGATCATTCATCCATGAACGCTGTCATGAAAGTGGTCAAAGATTACCAATTGGCAGTGGTGCACCAACAGTTTGACAACTTGTGCACCCTCACGTTGCAGGTGAGGGAACGGCATTTGGCCGAAGTGATCGATAAACTGCAAGGTCATGCGGCCATTGGCACCGCGGCTAGATCAGGCAGGTAAACCACCCCAAAATTCACTGCTTCAATCTGGCAGGATCCGGTAGCGGACAAACGCCACCCGCTTGCTATCAGGCGACCAACTAGGCACGTTGATAGTGCCCTGCCCACCGAAAAAAACGGGGGTTACATCCTTGATCTTGCGGGTTTTGAGGTTCATTAGCCGAAGTTTGACCTCCCGACCAAAGGGATGGCTGCCTTTTTGGTCGGTTAAATAGGCAATATACACAACGGATTTGCCATCGGGACTAGGATGAGCAAACCAGTTGTCAAGCTCATCGTTGGTCAGTTGTTCGGTTTGGCTGCCGTTTGGCCTCATCCGGTACAGGTGCATGCGCCCGGTCCGGTGGGAGTTGAAATAAATCCACTGGCCGTCAGGGCTGTATTCGGGCCCGTCATCCAAGCCGGGGGCCTCCGTGAGCCGGGTTTCCTCGCCCCCGGCAATGCCAATTCGATACACGTCCCATTGCCCATTGCGAAGGGCACAATAAACCAAAAACTGACCATCTGGACTGATGCCGTGCCAATAACTCGGGGCTTTTTCAGTAATCAAGCGGGGAGTGCCACCTTCCAAGGGGAGGGCAAAAATCCG
>JAYUVL010000378.1:0-3391 GCA_043754075.1 Cytophagales bacterium
CGGTGTTTCTGAGGTACAGGGGTAGCCAATTGGCAAAATGACTCTCGGTGAGGGTAAACAAGGTCAAACTGATGACAAACATTGCCACTAAGGTATGTGGCAGCAGTTTGGCCAATTCCCAAGTGCCGGCCAGTGGATAAGCCCGGCCATACTGGGCACGCAGATCGTCACTTTGGGGCACATCAGCCAATGGTGTTTTGTAAACAAAATAGGTGATAGCAAGGGTCAGTAGTGCTACGATAATAAAAACATAGTTGATTTCCAAGTTAACGGCCGGATTGAGCGATAAACCACCAAAGATGGCCAGACTGGCCAATGCCCCAAATGAGTACCACGCATCCAGCCGGTTCAAGAGGCTGGCGTGGTCGTTTTGGTGGGTCGCCAATTGGCGGCTGTACGAATACGCGATGGTTTTGATGAGGCCAAACCCAATGCCAGTAATGAAATAGAATACTTCGGGGATCAAGAAGTTCAGGTCATATTGGTTGAGCAGATCAATCTTGATGGACATTAGCCCGCCAACAATGAGCAGTAAGGCCAGAGAGAACAGCAAAATCCGTTTGTGGCCAGCCGAAGGCACAAAGCCCGCCAAGACCAATGCAGTAAAGAAACAGGCGGTTTGTTGCAAAAAAAACACAACTAAAGCGTCACTTCTGGCCACATTGTATTCAAATGATTTGTCCACTACAAATTGGGCACTAGTGGACGAGAGGGCCAACCCAAAGTAACTCAAGTAGAGTGCCAAACGTGCGTTGGGTACAAATAGGTGCATAAGTGACTTGTGAAATTACCCTAGAATCGCTTTTTTTGTCACCAAAATTATTCCATTTCAAAAACATAACCTAAAAATTGGCACTGCATGATACCGCTCCGTATTTATTTGGTGGGGATGCCGGGCAGCGGCAAAACCACTATGGCCAATATGTTGGCCACTCGCTTGGCTTATCGGGCGGTGGATCTTGATGAACAAATCGCCCAATTGGAAGGCTGCACCATCCCCGAAGTCTTTGCGGCCAAGGGTGAGCCTTATTTCAGGGCCAAAGAACAAGAACTGCTCAAGCAAACTTTTGCCCTCTCCCGCGTAGTGGTGGCAACGGGCGGGGGCACGCCCTGCCACTTCGACAACATGGCCCTGATCAACAAAAACGGGCTGGCCGTGTTCCTCAATGTGCCACTGAGCCTGATTGCCAGTCGCTTGGAACGCCAGCCCAATGCCCGGCCCCTGATCGACGAAACGGCTGGCGATGTGATGGCCCGGCTCAAATCGCTTTACAATGCCCGTTATCCATTCTATGATCAGGCCGAGGTGGCGGTGAGTGGCCTTGAACTGAACGCGGAATATGTGTACAACAAGATCAGGGCTTACCTAGATGATTTAGATTGATCGGTTCGGCTTAACTTTGCCCAAACTTCAACTGGCAATGCGACAAAATTGGTGGAAAATAACGGCCGTAGTCTTGTTGGCTTATACCGTCTTCGGGGGCTTGCTGCTCGAAGTGCCCCGTTTGAATATCTTGAACGAAACCATCCGCAACCTGTATTTCCACGTCCCCATGTGGTTTGGAATGAACATTTTGCTGCTCGTTTCGGTGGTCTATTCTATCCTTTACCTCCGCAATCCCTTGGCCCACTATGATGACTGGGCCATCGAGGCGGCCAACACTGGGCTGATGTTTGGTACTTTGGGCATTTTGACTGGCATGATCTGGGCCAAGTTTGCCTGGGGTTCGTATTGGAGCGGCGATCCGAAGCAAAATGCCGCGGCCATTGCCATGCTCATCTATTTTGCCTATTTGCTTTTGCGCGGCTCATTTGAAGATCCACAGAAGCGCGGGCGCATTGGTGCAGTCTACAACATCTTCGCGTTTGCCGCCTACATTCCCCTGATCTGGATTTTGCCCCGTTTGACCGACTCCCTCCACCCCGGATCGGGCGGAAACCCGGGCTTTAATGCCTATGATCTGGATGCCAAGCTTCGGCTGGTGTTCTATCCGGCCATTATTGGCTGGACCTTGTTGGGCCTATGGATCACCACTTTGCGCATACGTTTGCGGCAAGTGCAAGCTGCTGCCCTTGAGCTTTAACAAAGAATATTGCCCAATTTTGGATCTTTTTTGTAAGCAGGGCTGTTGCGTTTGGGTCACTGGCATAATTTGGGTTAATTTTTGCCTTAGAAGTTACACAACCCCTATCTGACTGTGAACATAACACTGCCACTTACCTCACCCGCACGCAAAGCAGCTTTGTTTATTGCCAAAATGCTTGGCCTATACACTGTATGGTACTTTTTTTATCAACTGTGGCTACTGCCCAATGGTCAGTTGGACAACTTTTTGACCCACCAAGTTGGCGTGGGCAGCACTTGGCTCATGCAAGTCCTTGGCTATGAAAAAGCCTTTCTCTACAAAAATTTTCTTTACGTGGGTCAAGCTTGCTTGGTCGCCATTGGCAACGCGTGCAACGGGGTTACCCTCTACATGTTGTTTGCCTCTTTTATCTTGGCTGCGCCCGGAAGCTGGCGCGCCAAGCTGGTTTACCTGCCCGCTGGCATTGCGGCCATTTACACCATCAATCTATTGCGGGTGTGCATGTTGGCCGTCAATGCAATGGTGAGTCGCGAAACTTTCCACTTCAACCACCATTACACCTTTGTGTTCTTGGTCTATGGCTTCATTTTTATGTTGTGGGTATTGTGGATCAACCGATTCTCGGGCCTAGTGAGCAAAACTGCCTGACCTCGATGAACAGCTCCACCTTTGGCCGTTGTATGTTGATGGCGGGCTTGTTCGGTGTCCTGTTCTACGCTGGGGTCCAGCACTGGCCATGGGTAACTGTTTTTGGTCAACAACTCCATGCACAAATAGCCCAGTCAACCAACCCTCCTTTTCTCCTCCGCTTGCCCTTTTGGCTGTTGCAAAAATTTCCCGTGCTCATTGATCAAGTGGGCCACTATATCTATGCGTTGGGTTTTGCGCCCCTTACTGCGGCACTGGTTGCTTTGGCCCAACAATTCACTTTCGGCCAGTTTCTGGGGTGGTCGGCAGGATTGTTCACCTTCTTTCTAGTTGCTTCGTTGGGTTTGGTATTTGCCATTGATCTGTTGCTCGCTGCCTCGTTTCAACGCATCGCTTGGGAATTTGCCTCGGCCTTTTTTACCCCAATTCCCTTTTTCTTGGTAATAATTTATTTCCGACTGCAAAAGTTGTTCAAAGCAGAATAATTTTGCGCAGGCTTGCAGGTTGGATAGACCGCAGGTTGTCCACCTTGTTCTCATACCTCTATGAAATACCTGATTGTTGGATTATTGATTTGTGCCTCCGTTTTTCGGGTTTCGGCCCAGTGTGATGCTTGCGGGCCAGTAGCTGGTGAAAGACTGGATTTTTGCTACACA
>JAYUVL010000379.1:0-10278 GCA_043754075.1 Cytophagales bacterium
CCGGATGGTGAGGTCATAGAAATAGTAGTAAAAATTGGCAAAGCTGGTTCCACCCGTGGCGGCGGCGGTGTTGCCCGTGATCGACACCACCCCGGGCAGGACGATGGGGTAGGGGTTTTGGGCGGCGGTCAGTTCATTGTTTCGAAAAATGGTGGCCTCATTGCGGAAGGCGATGGCCAGGTCATAATCGCCGGCCCGGGGGAACAAGATATTGAGGTTGTACACTGCGCCAGTGTCCAGCGCGTCGTTGGTAGTGATGCCCGGAGCCGCCGGCGATCGGGTGGCCCGCACATCGATCACCGTTTCCGAAATCTCCTCGCTGGTGCGGCGGTCGCGCAGGGTGAACACCACTTGGCCGGCATTGCCAATGTAGAGCCGGGCACTCTCCAGCACAAAGGCGGTCTGGGCGGTGAACTGCACCGCCGGGCCAAACTGGCCATAGCCGCCGTTGGGGAACGCAGCTTTGGTGATTGGCCCAAATCCGGTGCGGCGCAAATCGTTCAGGGCCGCAAAGTATGCGCCGCCGGCGGGCCGGACTGGGGTGATGATCCGCTCGCCCGCGCCCAAGAAGTTGCCGCCGGTGGCGGCGTCGTACCAGTACAATGTACCGGCATTGCCCGATCCGGTGAGAATGGCATTGCCATCGGTCCCGCAGGTAATGGCGGTCAGATTGGTCGGGGCCGGGGCAACTCCGCTCGTGGTACGGGCCACGGTAAGGAGGTTGTTGGCCGGATTGCCGTCATCGGGGGTCGTTACGGTGGTTCTGAAGGTGTAGGCGGTGGCGGGCAAAGCATTGAATTGGCCCGTTAACACCACATTGGCGGTTTGAAAGGAGGGCAGGTTGCCGGTAAATATCCCGGTCAGGGTGGCCAGGGTGGCCCCGGCGGCATTGGTCACCACGGTGCTTATGGTGGCGCTGCGCAAGGCGGCCGTTCCCAAGTTGCGGAGGGTCACCGTGATGCCAGTTACCCGGTTGCTGGCACAGAACCCGGGTTCGGGGTTGAGCAGGGCGGTGGCTTCTACATCCACCGCTGGGCGGGTCAACAATAGGCTGTAATCGCGGGTTTCGCCCTTGGCGTAGCTGCCGCAGGGCAAAATACCAGCGGGATTGGTGGTTTCTTGCAGGACGATCCGCAGCCGGGTGATCCGCCCCACGGGCAGGCCCAGCGGCACACTCAACTGGGTGGCAAAGGTTTCGGTGGCAGCAAACCCAGCCGAAGTGGCCACAGTTTCGTTCGCGTCTTCAAAATCACCATCGCTGTTCCAGTCGGCAAATATCCGCACGGCCTTGACGAAATTGCCGGCACAAGTGCCCAAGCCAATGCTAATGGGCAACACTTGGCCGCTGGCCACACTGGCCGTAAGGTTGGTAAAATCGGAATAGGTGGTGCAGGCCGGCTCGGGCAGGTGGTTCAGTCCGCCGAGGATCACCCGTTCGAGGCGCGAGTCGGCATTGGCATTGGGCGCCGAGGCGCAGTATTCGCGCCCGCCCATGCCACTGGCCAACAAAGCATAGGCTTGTCCGGTGGCATTGCCCTGCAAAGTTCCCTTGTGCGTCACCGTGATGGTGTAGCGGCGGCCTGCAACGGTGTTATCGATCCTGATTTGTTCCACGTTATCGCGGATGTTGTCGCCCCGGGTGGCGGCGGCCGTAGGGTTTTCGGGGTTGAGCACCCAGGGCAGGGAGGTTTGCGCCCCGGCGGCCACGCGCACATCCAGGTCATTGACCAGTCGCGGGGCGCGGTTGTTGAGGTTGGCGCGGACAGCGGCCAATGGGTTTCCGGCCGGATCGGTCCAGCAAATGGTCACGGTTAGTGGTCCATTGCCCGAAGCCACTACCTCGATGGTTTGGGTTTGGCCATTGGCCAGCACGGCCTCGCGCAGAAGATGGGTACGGTCGCGGTTGGCTATAACGCTGGCGGCTTTGGCCGCATCCAACAGCCCCCAGCCATTTTGGTAGTCGGGCCCGGGGGCCGGCCCCGCTTCATTGGCCGTGTGAATGACCAAACCGCGCAGGGTGGCGGCCAGCATAAAATTGTTGTTGTTGAGGCTGGCATAATATTCTTGGAGCAAAAACAGGGAACCGGAAGTGTTGGGCGCGGCCATGGAAGTGCCGCTCAATGTGCCATAACTCGCCCGGGTGGTGGAAGTTGAGGAAAACAGGCCCACCCCGTTGGCCACCAGATCGGGCTTGATCCGCCCGTCGTCGGTTGGCCCCCAACTGGTGAACGAAGCCAATTGCACCTCGTTGGCCTGGTTATAGCCGGTGGCAATCGGATTGACCGCCCCAACCACTAGGGTATTTTTGGCATTGGCCTCCGAAGTCAAGATGTCGTAGCCATCGTTGTTGCTGATGCTGTCGGGCCGGGCCGAGGCCAGTTGAAACGAGAACGAATTGGTCAGGGCGTTGAACGTGCGCTGCCAGTAGGGCTGGCCCGCGACTGGGCCCACTTGGTTGCGGAAATTTCCGGCTGATTTTACCGGCAAAAAAAAGGGGGCACTGTAAACAATCCGATCCCACTCCCGGCAATCGTCGTCATAGAATCCAAACCGCCAATCTTCGCGCCCACTGATCCGCGTATCGCCATACCATTCCCAGCGCGGGTTATCGGCCGCTCCGGTGCGGTCACTGTTGAACCGCCACCCCGCAATGATGCCATACGAGTGGTTGGAGAGCAATAAGCCCTCGGCCGCCCCGGTTGCCATTTCGGCATTGTCATTGGCTGAGGTCCACGCCAGGAGGTTGGCCCCATTGGCCATGCCCCGCGCCGATGGCACCAGGCCCGAGGCGATCATCGTCCCGCTCACGTGGGTGGCGTGCTCGCTATCGGCTGCTCCACTTGCGCCACCGCCCGGATCCTCGATGCTCAATCGGCCAATAAACTCTTGGTGGTCGGTCAGTGGCCGGCCAACCTCCCACATGCCCAGCCGGTTGCGCATCGGGGTGCTGCCGCCGGTGAGGCTTAGGCCGAGCGCGCCGCCCTGCCAAAGCTGGTTGGTGTTGGTGGTAACGGCGGCCCGCACATTGCTTTCGGTGATCACATAGCGCGGCATCCCATTGGCATCCAGGCCATCCAGCACGATCAACTGGCCCTCCTTGGTTTTCTGGAACAAGGGCCAATTGTTTTGCTTGGCCATCTCAACGGCCCGGGCATAGTTGCGGGCGTAGCGTTGGCCACTTTCTTGGGCGATCCGCCCCAGGGCTTGGCGATCTGTTTTGGGGCTTTGGGCCAGTGTGGCTGCTTGGGTGAACAAATACAAGGCTGCCCCAATGGCAATGGATCGATTGAGCTTCAACATAGGAATATGGGCAAGAAGGAGTTTGCTTCCCTTCGGTGCAACGAAAATAAATATTTTTGGCCAAATTTCCGCTCGGTTGGCCCGGCGGTCTTGGTTTGTTGCCCAAAAGTACACCTTGTTGTGCGGTTGCATGGCCGCTGTCAATGGGAAAGCAAATGCCACCACGGAGATGGCGATGGGCCAACTTGTGCAATGGGCCGCAACAAATCAGTTGAGGCACTTCCGAAACCCCGACTTTGCAAGGCAAATGCCCGACAGGGGAGAGGTGGCCGTCAACAAAAGCCGTGGTTTTTCTAAACTCAACGTATTTTTGCCCAACCCGCTCTTTTGCCCAAGGCCCTAAGCCGATCAGAAAATGCCCGAGGGAAAAGACCGGAACCGTATTTTCATAAACTTAGCGCTCCATTGGCCAATTTTCTCAAAATATACCAACAGCGGCTCACCAACCTGACCGCCAAAAACCGTTCATTGGTACTGCTGCGCTTGGTTGCCCGGCAGTTCGTGGATTTACATTCGTTGGATTTTTTGACCAATCGGCCTTCGTTTGACCTCATTGCCGATCTCATTGGCCGCAAACGGCGCACAGTGCTGTGCCGCACTGCCGACAGCCGTCATCCAGCCACCAACCGGGTCAGTGCCGCCCTCAAACAGCTTGCCCGCACTGATGTGGCCGTGCAAGAAGAACGCGGGGCCAATGATTTGTATGTTGGGTATCCTTTTGTGCAGGGAAGGTTTCAGGACAATAGTTTGGTGCGTTGTCCGCTCCTGTTCTTTCCGGTCGAGTTGCGCCAAGAAGGGGCCGATTGGGTACTCCGCCCCCGGGCCGATGAGGAAATCACCTTCAACCAGACCTTTTTATTGGCCTACGCCCATTACAATCAAGTTCGGGGCGTCGAGGAAATCGGCGATTGGAGTTTTGAAAATTTTAGCCAAGAGGCTCAGGTTTTTTTGACCGAACTGTACCGTCGCTTAGAGGAATCCACGCTGGAAATCAATTTTAATCAAGATACTTTTTCGGGCATTCTTCACACCTTTCAGACATTTACCAAGGCCGACTTTGAACTGACCACCCACACTGGTCAGCTCAAACTGATGCCCGAAGCAGTGCTGGGGCTGTTTCCTCAGGCGGATTCTTACCTTGCCCCAGACTATGATACCTTGCTGGCCAAGCCCGCTTTGCTGGAAGTGGAAGACTTTTTTGGTAGACTGCCCGCTGCCAAGAGCGTAAGCGAAATCAATGAAAGTCAAATAGTTACGCCTTATGAGCTGGATGCTTCGCAGGAACGGGTCGTGCAGGCGGTGCAAGCGGGCGCGTCGGTGGTGGTGCAAGGCCCCCCCGGCACGGGCAAGTCGCAACTGATCTGCAACCTCATTGCCGACCATTTGGCCACTGGTAAGCGGGTGCTGGTCGTATGCCAAAAACGGGCGGCCCTCGATGTGGTGCATGCCCGATTGCGGGAGAAAGACCTGCACCAATTTGCGGGCCTCCTCCACGATTTTCAGCATGATCGCGCAAGGATCTACGAGCAGATCGCCCGGCAAATCGACCAAGTGTATCAGAAAAAAGACCAGAAAATCAACCTGCCCAGCCTCCAAAATGAAGAAAAATTTATTCAAACTTGTCGTGAACTAACGGCCAATGCGCGCAAGCTGGAAGAGTTCCGGCAAGCATTGTTCGATACGTCGTCCTGTGGGCTATCAGCCAAAACCCTTTACCTCACCTCTTCGCCCGATCTGCCTTCGGTCAATTTGGGGGGGCTGCACCGCCATTTTCATTTCCAGTCTGACCACGATTTTTCGGCTCGGCTCCGGGCCTACACCGATTACACTGCTCGGCTGGGCATGGCCACCCATCCTTGGCGCGACCGGGTGAGCTTTCACGCTTTCCAACTGAGCGATTGCCCGCTTTTGCTCCAGGCCATGGCGGAAGTGGGGCAGTTTCGCGACCGATTAACGGAGCAGTTTGCGCTGCTGTTTAACCAAGATTTAAGCCAGTGGAACAAAAAAATAACCATTCAGTCGCTACAATTAGTATTGACCAAAAATAAGGAGCTGGAAAAACTGGGCCAAACCCTTGCCGAATCACCTGTATTTGGTTATTTCCAACGGTTGTGGCCGTTTGCGGAGGTTGACCTGAAATGGTTTGGCAAGACCGAAAAGCAGTTATTGGCCTGTTTCAATGGGGAAGGGGCCGAGCACATCTTGGCCAACCACGAGTTGGAGATTTACAAAGAATATTTGCAAAAATACCTAGTCGCCCAAAGCGGTTTTTTTCAACGTTTGCGCTGGAAGTGGCTGGCCAAGAGCAAACGGGACACGCTTAAATTATTTGCCTATCACCAGTTGGATCCGACCATAAAATCGGCTAAGCTATTGTTGGGCAAGATTGCCCGGCGCGAAAAAATCGAGCAGCACAAAGGCCAATTGCTATCCAGTGAATGGCTCATCGAGGCGGAGGGTGGTGAGTTTGAAACCAAGCTCCATGCCTTGGACTGGGTGCTCCAACTGCCCACCGAAATCGATAAATCGGCCTTTGAGCGTTGGTTCAAAGCGATCAAAACTGCCGTCGATGCCAAACGTGCTTGGCAAAAGCTGGGCCCAGGCCTGTGGGAGCACGTTGTCCCGAGCGAGCAAACCGCTTTTGCGGCGCAGTTGCGGCAGATCGGCGAATTGGCCAACCAATTCGCCCAAGCCTACCAAGAGTGGCAAAAATATTTATCGGTTGGGCAAATTGAGTTGCTCTGGCAAGGAACCGCCGACGTGGCGGGCCTAACCGAATCCCTCGCTCGGGATTTTGATTATTTGGTGGAATTTGATCGTTTGCAACTCGCCATGCTCCCGCATGAGGGGGAGGTGATCAAAAAGTTGGAGCGTGCCATGCCTAACCCCACCGCCGACGATTTGGTATTGTTGTTTGATAATTCCATCCGCCTAGCTTGGATCGCTGATTTGGAACAAGCATTTCCAGTCTTGCGGCTGGCTTCCTCCCTTGGGTTGGCCCAGGCCGAGCGTGATTTGCAAAAAGCAGTCCGCCAAAAAGCGGAACTTAGCCGATCCATCGCCCCAGATCGCGCTTGGGAGCGGCTGCAGGCTGACTTGGCCTATAACCGGCTCGACAACTTGGTGAGCTACCGCGATCTGCGTCACCAAGTGAACAAGAAACGGGGGGTATGGCCGTTGCGCAAGTTGCTCGCCCAATTTGCCGATGAAATTTTCAAGTTGATGCCTTGTTGGTTGGCATCGCCCGAGTCGGTGTCAGCTATTTTTCCCATGACCGACCTGTTCGATCTGGTCATTTTTGACGAAGCTTCCCAGTGTTTTGCCGAGCGTGGCATCCCTGCCATGTACCGGGGGCGGCAGGTGGTCATCGCGGGTGATCGCCAGCAGTTGGCCCCGTTCGATTTATACCGTCCCCGCTGGGAGGATCTGGCCGATCCGGAGCAATACTCCCCTGAATTGGAGGTGGAGTCGCTCTTGGACTTGGGCAGCCGCTATTTGCCCACTATCGCGCTCACGGGCCATTATCGCAGCAGATCATTGGCCCTGATCGATTTTTCAAATCAATATTTTTATCAGAATACCTTGCGGATGTTGCCCGACTACCACGAATTTATTAAGCAGCAACCCGCCATTGAGTACCGTAAAGTAGAGGGCATTTGGGCGCAAAATGCCAATTTGGTCGAGGCAGAAGAAGTCGCCAAAGTAATAAAGCACCTTTTTGCGACCCAACCAGCCAAAGAAATTGGGGTAATTACCTTTAACCACCATCAACAGGAGCTGATCCGCGATCAGTTGGAACAGGCCGGGCTAGCCTTGCCGGCCCATCTATTTGTCAAAAATATTGAAAATGTTCAAGGCGATGAACGCGATATCATCATCTTCTCGGTGGGATATGCCCCGGCAGCCAACGGGCGGCTTTCACTCCAATTTGGGAGCTTGAGCCAAGCCAAGGGCGAAAACCGCCTCAATGTGGCAGTGACCCGGGCCCGCGAGCGGGTGATAGTGGTGTCCAGTTTATGGCCCCATCAGTTGGCGGTGGACGACACGGCCCACGACGGCCCCAAATTGCTGCGCGCCTATTTGCAATATGCCCTCGATGTGTGGGAGGGGCGTTACCAACCGGGCTTGCCACCCGTGGATGCCATCCCATTTACTGGCTATTTGAAACAGCAATTATTGACCGATATTATCTCCGATACTGCCATTACCTGGCGGTCAGACTTGCCTTTTGCTGATATATCCGTGCTATCCGATGGAATTCACCAAAAATTGATCCTGACCGATGATGATTTGTTTTTTCGGGCCCAATCGGCCAAAGATGCCTATGCCTATTTGCCCGCACTGCTGACCGGCAAAAATTGGGCGTTTGTGCGCGCTTACAGCCGCAACTGGTGGGCTAGGCGGGGGGAAGAACGGGCCCGGCTCGCTGGAGAAACCCCAAATAATCAGTAGCTTGCTGGGGTTGAACCACCATCCAATCGCCGGTTTTCAAGATGGTCAAAAATATCATTTTTGTTTTAGTGTTCGTTGGTAGCTATGCCGGCCAACCAAAAACCCAACAAAAACGTACTTACATGATAAACTACTTGGCCTTGGGCGATTCATACACCATTGGCGAATCGGTAAGTGAAGTGGAACGCTTCCCCGTACAACTGGTGGACTATTTCAACACTTCGGGCCTGAGTGTTGGCCCGCCGCGCATCGTGGCCCAGACCGGCTGGACCACCGATGAGCTGCTGGCGGCCATTTCATCGGCCGACTTGGTAACTCCATATGGTCTGGTTTCGCTCTTGATCGGGGTAAACAATCAATTCCGGGGCTATGATCCGGCCATTTACGAGCGTGAATTTGAGGCATTGCTCCACTTGGCCATTGCCAAAGCGGGTGGATGGCGGGAGCGGGTGTTCGTCATCTCGATCCCTGATTATGGGGTCACTCCATTTGCGGCTGATCGCGACCCGGCAAAAATCGGTCAAGAGATCGAAGCTTACAATGCGGCCAATTTGGCCATTTCCCAGCGGTTGGGGGTGCGTTATTTTGACATTACGCATCTTTCTCGGCTGGCAAGAACCGAGGCCAGCTTATTGACCGATGATGCACTCCATCCTTCGGCCAAAATGTATGCGGCTTGGGTCGACTTAATGAAAAATGAATTGTTGAAATTGCTACAGCAGTGAAAAAGATTATCATCACCAAGGGGTTGCCCGCGAGTGGCAAATCGACCTGGGCCAAAGAAATGGTGGCCAAGCATCCGGGACAATACAAACGGATCAACAAGGATGAATTGCGGGCGATGCTCGACGCGAGCTACCATAGCAATGAGAACGAAAAATTCGTCCTAACGGTGCGCGATTGGCTGGTCATTGAAGCCTTGCGCAATGGCAAACACGTGATCGTGGATGATACCAACTTGCACCCCAAGCACGAACAGAAAATTCGCGAATTGGCCAAATTATATACCGAAACCAGCGGGCTACCGGTCGGAGTGGAAGTCAAGTTTTTTGAGATCAAACTCGAGGAAGCCATCAAGCGGGACCTGAATCGCCCAGTTTCAGTGGGCGAGCGTGCCATCCGGCAGATTTATGATCAGTTTCTCGCTCCTAAACCCCTGGCCGTCAACCAAGATGCCACGCTGCCCAAGTGCATTTTAGTGGATATTGACGGCACCGTGGCCGACAAAATGGATCGGATTGCCTTCGATTGGGCCAGGGTGGGCAATGATCAGCCCAAATGGCCGATCATCCAGCTGGTCAAATCGTTGAAGGCCAGTAGCTACCAGATCATCTTTTTCTCTGGGCGCGACGAAGTGTGCCGCGACGAAACCCAAACTTGGCTCTGCCAACATTTTGACTGGGAAGCCACTGATTTTGAGCTGTATATGCGGCCCGCCAAAGACCAGCGCAAAGACAGCCTGATCAAAAAAGAATTGTTTTTTGCCCATATCCATGAACGCTACTTTGTTGAAATGGTAGTGGACGACCGCCAACAAGTGGTTGACATGTGGCGCAAAGATCTGGGCCTCACCTGTTTGCAGGTAGATTATGGCGATTTTTAGCCACTGATGCTATTTCTTATTGTTCCAACACTATTTTTCAAACTGCTTGAACCCAATCCTTGTTTCCCTCCTTGCCAAAGCCGTTAGCGGCGCGTATGTGGGCTATATCACCAATGAACTGGCCATCCAGATGCTTTTTCGCAAGCGCTTTGGCTTGGGCGGGATCGTGCTGCGCACCCGTGAGCAATTTATTGCCAACATCAGCAAATTGGTGGAGCGCGACATTATCAACCACCACACGGTCGAGCGCGAACTGACCGCTACGCCCCAAGCTTTTGAGGAGGTATTGGCCAGTTTGGTTAATGATTTTATCAGTGCACACCTTGCCAAATCGCTGCCGGCCGATCTCAAGCTGGGTGAAGTGCCCGGTCTGGGCCAGACTGTGGAGCAGATTTTGGCAAAATTACAACCGGCACTAGCGGAGTTTGGTAGTGAGACTTTATCGTATGCGGCCGCCCAAATTCCCTTGACCGACCTGCTCTCAGCGCCACAACTGCGGATAATCTTGGCGCAACTGGCCCAGCTTGTTGGCCAAACGGTGGCCCAACCCGACACTATCCCGGGCTTGGTGGCCAGTTTCTACCAAACAGCGGGCCACCTAACACTGGCCGAGTTGGTGCCAGCTGAGATTCGGGATGCCTTGCGCGACCGTTTGCGGCAAGAAATGGCCCAGGCCCACATGGTTTTGCAAGATCACTTTGCCGATGAAGTGGATCAATTGATCCAGCAAGTAGCCACTGCGCTCCAAATGGATCAATTGGTGCTCAATTTAGCCGAAGAACTTTCGGTAAAGAAACTGATTGATATTTTTGGCAGCGGACACACCGCCCAATTGTCCGAAGAAGTGGCCCAGCGGCTCCGGGACATCATTGGCTCCGAAGAGGGCCGGCAATTGATTTCAGCTTTCGGCGACTTTGTGCTCG
>JAYUVL010000380.1:0-7738 GCA_043754075.1 Cytophagales bacterium
TGCTCAACGTGACGGACAACACCCAGATCAAGGAAGAACTTTCGCGCGCGGCCGAGCAAGCACCCGATGTACTCCTGATCTATTATGTGGGATACGCCCTCTTTCGCCGTAGCCAGTGGTACCTTACCACCGCCAATTCCACTTCGGCGCAGATCCATGTCAATGGCATCTCCTTGGCTGAACTGGCCAGCACCATCGGGGAGAGTGAGCACACGGCCAAGGTGATAGTGCTTGATTGCGCCTACTTGCACACCCCCGAAGCTGGGAGCGAACTGTGGCAATACGCCCACGAAGAACTGCACCGAACGGGCGATCTGCTCAAAAACGGGTGCTTTCTGATGGCCTCCCCCAAAGATGCGGCCTATCAGCGCGAACCCCGGTTGGCAGCTCTGCTCACCAAACTGCTGGAAAGTGGGCTGCGCAAAAACAGTGTACATTTGCAACTGGCCGACATCCACGATTTTCTTTACGAACAGTTCCGGCTGGCGGGCAAGGCCACTGCCGCCCCCCTTTTCTATGTCCCGGCCGAGATGGTGAAGCTGGAACTGGCCAACAACCTCAAATACATTGCCTTCCTCGAGCATAAACAGGCCGCCGACCAGTATTTTGAATCAGAGAATTTTGCGGCGGCCCAGCCCATTTATGAACGGGCCAAGCAATATTATGACACCGACGACGACGTAAATGCCAAAACCCGGTTTATTTCATTCGTGCTGGAGGCCGAAAAGCAGTTCGCCCAAGGGCTATTTGCCCAAGCCAAAAAAAACTACGAACTGGCCCACGAACTTTTCGATCTGGTCTACGTCAAACAAAAAACTGAGCAGGTCATCGGACAAATGGCCGATGGGTATTTCAACATCGGACAATATGAGCAGGCCAAACCCCATTATGCCCGCTTGGCAGCTACCTATCCGGCGGATACCTTTTTTGCCGACCGGCTCCATACGTGCCTGCACGAGCTGAAATACAGCGAATTGATCGACAGTGCCGATGAGTATTATTTCCGGTTTGATTTTGAGAATGCACTGGGTTGTTACCGCGAGGCATTGGCCATCCACGAAGATCGGCGCACCAAACGCCGGATGGAGGAATGCGCCCAGTTGATGGACAAGCGGACAACCCTGCGCGAACAGTTGGAGGCCGAGATCGGCAAGCGGGTCAAAGCGGAAGTGGAGCAGCAGTTCAACGCCCAATTTGCCGAAACCGAACAGGCCCGGCTTGCCGAACTGACCCTTGCCCTGACCCAAAAAATCCAAGCAGAAACCAAGGCCGACCTTGATCAGCATGCCTGGGCACTCATTGGCCCGCAAACCAGCCCGGAAGCTTATCGACTCTACTGCCAATTGTTTCCCCAGGGCCAATATTTGGAGCAGGCCACCAAAATGGCTCATCAATCGGCCGAGCAATACCCGGCGGCCGAAAACAAGCCCGGCGATAACGACGCATCCAATGGCCATCAATCTGCCGCTGCTGCTTGGTTGAACGGTTACAATGAGAGTGGACTGACCGCGACCAATGCGGCCAGCGAAACCACCGGGCCATCCATTGCCGAGCAAGTGCCCACCGAGCACTCACCTGAAGAAACACTTTGGGACAACGCCACCAAGGAAAACACAATGTCCAGTTTTCTGGCCTACATCAACCAAACAGAGGAGTCTGCCCACATCGCGGAAGCCTATTACCAAATTGGCCAACTGCGCAACCAAGAAACCCAAGAGCCAGTGGCGGCCCCCATCATTCTACCTGACAGCAGTGCGGCCGAGGAAGAGCAGGTTTTCAACCCCGAAGAATTGCTGTGGCGCCAAACGGTGCAAGATCACTCGATAGAAGGCTATCAGGCCTATTTGACCCAATATCCCAACCGTGGGCACGCTGACGAGGCCCGCTCGGCAATGCTCAGGCTCCAAGAGTCGGCAAAAATGGACGAGATCAAAGATTGGGAAATGGTGACCAGTACCGACACGCTGGAGGCTTACAAAGCATACATCAACAAATACCCGTTTGGCAATTACTACGCCAAGGCGCGTTTTCGTATCGCCAAATTGGAGGCAGAACTGGCCCAATAGTATTTTTTTGCCGACTGACTTCAAAAAACGCAAACAAATTCACACTTGCAACAGTTAATTGGGAAAATCTAATCCTTCAAGTATATGCAACTCTATCAAAGTCCTTATTTGATTGTGGAGCAAAATCAAACCCACAATTATCAAATCAACACCTGGCTCCCGGCCACTGAAGAACTTGTGGATGATCTTTTTCAGGCTGAGGTGAGCCAACAAACCAAAGCAGCGCTGGCCCACCAGCCCAAAGCATTCCTTACCGATGCGCGCAATTTTTTGTTTCCCATCCATCCTAACTTGCAAGAGTGGGTAAGCAATCACATATTCAGGGACATGCGAGCTGCGGGAGTAAAGAAACTGGCCCTGCTGATCAGCAGCGACGTGATTGCCCAGTTGGGCATTGAACAACTGGTGGATGATGACCCGGTCAAAGGTTTTGTGACCCAGTATTTTGATGACAGAGGCAAAGCCGAGGCTTGGATTATCAGCGGTTGAATTTGGCCAAACCGTTCATCCTTTGAAAAACTGCTCAGTGGCAGGCCCTAAGCCCCATTTCCCCCGAAAGTAGGGCTTAGGGCCAGCGGCATCGGCTACCAAGTATCGTTGAGCACCAAGTGTTCAATTCCTTGGCCGGTGGTGTAGAGCCAAGGTTTGAGGCCCGAGGGATAAAGCCTGGCATTGGCCAGTTCTTCGGGCCCAAACCAGCTAAAGGTCAAGAACTGATCGCCCTCGGTGCGGTAAAATGTTTGGCCCCAATCTAGTCCCGGGGGCCCACTCAAGGTCAGTTCATAATATAAACCCAATTGGTGGAAACGGCGGTTGTTTTCCGAGAAAAAATACTCGGTGACAAATCGCAGCGGGCCCACTTCAACGGCCAATCCGGTTTCCTCCCACAATTCCCGCTGTACCACTTCGGCGGAGGCTTCGTGCATTTCGCAACGCCCCCCGGGCAGCAGCCAGTTTTGCATGATTTGGTTCTTCATCAGCAAGATGCGGCCCTCATGGCGCAAAATGCCAGCTACTCGGTAAAAAAAAGTACCTTTGTCGGTGGAAAAATGCAGCATATTGAATGGTAGGTTAAGTGACTCCCCAAACAAAGGTAATCAATCGGGGCCATATCCTTCATGGTGCAGGCGGGCCAGTTGCCCACTTGGCCTAGGCTTTGCACACTCATTCCTTACATCAACATCGCCATGAAACGGATCCCTTTTTTTGTTGGCCTGCTTTGGCTGGTCTCCCACCTCCAAGCGCAGCCACCAGCCCGCGATTATCCCATCCAGCCCGTTTCCTTCCCCCAAGTGCGGGTGAACTCGCTGTTTTGGTCGCCCCGGCTGGATACTAACCGCCTGGTCACCATCCCATTTGCGTTCCATAAATGTGAGGAAACCGGCCGGATCGATAATTTTGCCATTGCTGGCAAATTAAAAACCGGCAAGTTCAAAGGATTGCGTTACGATGATTCGGATGTGTACAAAGTAATTGAGGGGGCAGCTTATTCGTTGGTCCAAACCCCCAATCCAATATTGGATCAATACCTTGACGAATTGATCGGCAAAATTGCTGCTGCCCAAGAGCCGGACGGCTACCTTTATACCATCAGGACGATCCAAGGCGAACAGGTGCCCGAGAGCTCTGGCCGCCGGCGCTGGTCCAACTTGGCCGACAGCCACGAACTGTACAACGCCGGCCACCTCTATGAAGCCGCCGTGGCCCATTTTCAAGCTACTGGCAAGCGCACCCTGCTCGCGGTGGCCACCAAAAATGCCGATTTGCTGCTCAATACCTTTGGGGAGGATAAGCTGATCGCCGTGCCGGGCCACGAAGAAATCGAGATCGGACTGGCCAAACTCTACCGTGTCACGGGCAAGCGGGACTATTTGGACTTGGCCAAATTCTTTTTGGCCAAGCGTGGGCGGCCCGATCAGCGGAAATTGTACGGTTTTCCTTGGTTTAAGGACGGTGATCCGAGCTATGCCCAAGATCACCTGCCCGTATTGGAGCAGCTAGAGGCGGTGGGCCACGTGGTCCGGGCCAACTACCTGTATGCGGGCATGGCCGATGTGGCCGCGCTCACGGGCGACCCCGCCTATGTGGAGGCCATCAAGTTGTTGGGGGCCAATGTGGCCGACAAAAAATTGTACCTCACCGGGGGAGTGGGTTCATCGCACCGGGGCGAAAACTATGAAGCCGCCTACGAACTGCCCAACTATTCGGCTTACAATGAAACTTGTGCCGCGATTGCCCTTGTCCTCTGGCACCACCGCTTGTTTTTGCTCACGGGCGAGTCTAAGTATTTGGACATTGTGGAACGGGCACTCTACAACGGTGTGCTGGCGGGGGTGTCACTGGCGGGCAACAAGTTTTTTTACCCCAACCCCCTTGCCAGCGATGGCCGAACCAAGTTCAACCACGGTTTTGGCACCCGCACTCCTTGGTTCCAAACTTCCTGTTGCCCCACCAACCTGGCCCGTTTTCTGCCCTCGCTGCCCGGTTATGTGTATGCCCAGCGCGATCAACAAGTGTTTGTCAACCTGTTCATTGCCGGGACGGCCCACCTGATCACCCCCCAAGGCCCACTCACCCTGTCCCAAACCACCAACTATCCTTGGGACGGCAAGATCAACCTGGCCGTTTCGCCCGACAAGCCCCAACTGGTGGATCTGCGCATCCGCATTCCGGGCTGGGCCATCGGCCACCCAGTGCCAAGCCAATTGTATCGTTATTTGGAGGCCACTCAAGCCAAGGTGACCATCAAAATCAATGGCAGTCCATTCGCCTATGCCGTCGATCAGGGGTTTGCCATCATCAAGCGGACTTGGCGCAAAGGCGATGTGGTGGCCATCGATCTGCCCATGCCCGTGCGCCGCGTGCTGGCCTCGGACGAAGTGGAAGCCAACCGGGGCGATGTGGCCATCGAGCGCGGGCCGTTGGTCTATTGTGCCGAAGCAGTTGACAACGGCGGCCACGTGGCCCAGTTGCACCTGCCCGATACCACGGCGCTAAAGGTGGCCTTTGTCCCCCAATTGCTCGGGGGCATCATCGTGATCAAAGGGCGCAACTTTACCGCCATTCCCTACCATTTATGGTCGCACCGGGGAGAGGGCGAAATGCGGGTCTGGTTGCCCCGGCAGGCCAATACCGATCAGTATTTGCTCACCTACTTCAAAACTAATGACGAATCAGTCTATTTGGCCACCAGTCCTGACGGTTTCAATTGGCAGGAAGTAAACCAAGGACTGCCCATCATCAGACAAGGAATGCACAATGGGGAAAAATATTTGCTGCGCGATCCCTTCATTGGCCGGGACCGCGACGGCCACTTCCATTTGGTGGCCACGCAAGGCTGGCGGGGCCGGCAGTTGGTGCACGCCCGGTCCAAAGACTTGAAAACGTGGGACAGTCTGCAACTGATTCCCGTCATGCAGTCCATACCGGGCACGGTCAATGTGTGGGCCCCTGAATTTGTGGCAGACCCCCAAACCGGCGAAACGATGATCTACTATTCATCGGCCACCAAAACAGAGCCCAATTTTGAAGACAGCCATCACCGCACTTGGCAAGTGCGCACCCGTGATTGGCGCACTTTTTCTGAGCCGAAGGTATTGTTTGATCCCGGCTTTACCCAAATAGATGCCACCATTGTGCCCCTTGGGCCCAACTTCTACCTCTTTGCCAAGGATGAGCGGGGCATTTCCAACGAACGGAACCGCCACAAGGCCATCCGGGTGGCGGTGGCCAACAAGCTGGCCGGCCCCTATGGCCCGCCCAGCGATCTGCTCACCGCCCATGCCACAGAAGGCCCGATGATTTTTCGCAAAAACAACTTGTTTTACCTGTACTACGATTTTTACCTCGACGGCAAATGGGGCCTGTCCATTTCGGATAATTTGCGGGACTGGCAGCCGGCCCCGGCCACATTTGCCATGCCACCCGGGGCGCGGCACGGCAGCATTTTTAGCCTCGGCGCTGCTGAATGGGGGCAGCTCAAACAAGCCAATGGTTGGTAGCGATCATTGGCCAGCACGCGGTAGTGATTTGTCTTGTGCGGTGATTGTTATCAAAAACCAAAAAGGTGAGGCAAGGCCCCAAGTCATATTGAATAACAGGGGCGTGTTGTGCCAGGTGCGCTGCTGTCATAGGGAAAAAACCACCCCCTGCAACCAAGATGGGGCATAAAGCCACTCGCCTAATTGGGTTTTCTGCTTCTTATAAATGTCCGCTTTCGCGCATCATGGCCAGGCCCGACGAAGTACCGATCCGGTCGGCCCCAGCCTCGATCAGGGCTTGGGCTTGGGCCAAGGTCTTGATCCCGCCCGAAGCTTTGATGCCTACATCGGGGCCCACGCTCGCCCGCATAAGGCGGATGTGCGCTACGGTGGCCCCGGCGGGCGCAAACCCAGTCGAGGTTTTGACAAAATCGGCCCCAGCATCTTGGCTCAATTTGCAAGCTCGGCTTATTTCCGCATCGCTCAAGTAAGCCGTTTCCAAGATCACTTTCAACAAGGCATTTTTTTCGTGGCAGCATTTGGCCAGTTGGGCCAGTTCACCCTTTACCCAAGCCATCACGCCAGTTTTGAACGCGGAGAGGTTCATCACCACGTCAATCTCGTCGGCCCCATCGGCCAGGGCCATTTCGGTTTCCCGCAACTTGACTTCCGACCGCTGATAGCCCATGGGAAACCCCACTGGCACCACCAACTTGACGGGCGAACTGCCCAGGTCGCGCCGGGCCTTTTTGGCCCAATAAGCCGGCACGCACAGGCCCACGAATTGATAGCGTTGAGCCTCTTCGGCCAAACGTTCCACATCGGCTGAAGTGATCAAGGGGGAGAGCAGGGTGTGCTCAATATAGGAGTGGAGGGCCAGCATTAGCATTAGCTTTTTCTAGGCAAAACTATTACTTTTAGGGGGGCTTACCCCGTTAAACAATTCACTATTTTTTTCAACAACCTATTACAATGCAAAAATTAGTACTTTTTTCTCTCCTAGCCTTGGCGTTGCCGGGCATTTATCTGGGCCAGTACCTCAACCAACCGGCCCAAGATCCAGAGGTGCTTTGTCATGGCCTGTCGGGCCACGATGCGATGGTGGCGCTTATCAAGAGCCATGCTTTTGTTGGGCAACACGAAAACCCCGTTTTCTTGCGTTTTGAAACCAAAGACGGCAAAGAAATCATTTTTAAGGGAACCGATGGCAAGGAATCCAAAGCACTGGAATGGAAGGCCAAAAAGAAAAGCAAAGCCTATTTGCTGGTTGTCCACGAATGGTGGGGCCTGAATGGCCAAATCAAACAAGAAGCCGAAAAATTATACAACGACCTTGGCGGTAAAGTGAACGTGATTGCGCTGGATCTCTATGATGGCAAAGTGGGCGACACCCGCGAAGATGCCATGAAGTACATGCAGGGACTGACCAAAGAGCGTGGCAACGCAATCATCGAGGGTGCGATTGCGTACGCCGGCAAGAAAGCCAAATTTTACACCATTGGGTGGTGCTTGGGCGGTAGTTGGTCGCTCCAAGCCTCTATTTTGGCGGGCAAACAGGGGGCTGGCTGCGTTATCTATTACGGCCGCCCAGAGAAGGATGTGGCCAAGCTCAAACTGCTCAACGGGGATGTACTGGGCATTTTTGGCAGCCAAGACAAGGGCATCCCGCCGCAAGTGGCTGAAGAACTAAAG
>JAYUVL010000381.1:0-11640 GCA_043754075.1 Cytophagales bacterium
GAGAATCGCCCTGATCCGTCGCCATTTCTCGAAGGTAAAAGCGATTGAACTATCGGGTAGTTTTCAGGCACAATTGCGCAAGATGGAAGATGGCAGTTGTGATGCGCTGGTGCTGGACTATGCACTAGCGCACCAAATGGGTTGTGATCAGTTGATCGTGAAGCATTTGCCGATCGTTCAGTTCACCCCTAAAGCGGGCCAAGGCAGCATCGCCATCAAGTTATCGGCCCACTTACCGGCAGGGTTAACGGCCCAAATCAAGCAGGCAAGTACTGACCCATTAACTGAGCTATGTATTGAGCTAGAACGCAATTTCGCATACCACTTGCAGACGGCAATCGCTTCGCCCTGCTTCGCTTATGCCGAATTATTGCCCGAAAATGTTATGTGCCTACAGGGCGGCTACATCTCTACGAACGGTCGGGTATTGGTAAGATTTACGCGAACCAGCCATCTGGACAGTGCTAGCGACTTGGGGCAAGCATTGGCGGAGGAAGTTTTGAGCCATACCCCACCACCAAAGGAAAGCAAGGGTGGATGCTAAAGAATCAAATGGGGGACAAAGCGGCTTGTATTGCCTGTGATCATGTGATTGGCTTCGCGGATCCCGATACCGGCCGCCGATTGGCCAATTACCCACGAACCGATTACTGGATAGTGACCCGCAAAATTGGGCAACTTGCGCAACTCTTGAAAAACATAGCCCTCCGTACCATAAACGCCCCCGGAACTTTCTTTAAGTTGTCCGTTTTCAATAATAGAGACATTGGCCCCTTCGCGCGACAACAGGGGCTTGATCACAAAATCTGTCATCTGGTGCCGGTCAAAATAGGCTGGCAGCAAGTATTCGCACTTGGGGAAAAGTTTCCAGAGAATGGCCAAGATAGCCTTGTTGGATAAAATCATCTTCCAACTAGGCTCAATCCAATGAACTTGGTTTACATCAGTCAGCAAATGGTGGCCAAAAGCTTCGTGCACCATCCACTCATAGGGGTAAAGTTTGAAAATATTGCGAATGGTCCGGCCTTGAAGATCCACAAAACCCTTTTGAGCCTTGTCCCATCCAATATCGTCGATATAAAGAAAATTGGTTTCGTGCCCAGCTTGTAGCGCACAGTCACGCAGGTATTCGGTCGTGGTCAAATCCTCCAAATTATCGCGCACACAGGCAAAATGCAAGGTGTCGGGGTGCAGATATCCGTTCAATGACCGCCAAGTGCTCACCAGTTTTTCGTGGATGGAATTGAACTGGTCCTTGGTTTGGTCAATTTCTTGCAACCAAAACCATTGGACAATGGCCGCTTCGTAGAGTGAGGTTGGAGTGTCGGCATTAAACTCCAGCAGTTTGGGAGGATGCTGCCCATCATAACAAAAATCAAAACGGCCATAAATGGACGGGGCATCGGTTTCCCAAGTCTGAAGGATGTGGGGCACCATGAATTCGGGAATGGCGAACAATTGCCACAAATTGTTTTTGATCACTTGATCTACGGCCTCCAAACACATTTCCCAAAGCGTATTGGTGGCTTTTTCAAGTTGCTCTATCTGCGAAAGGGAAAATGCGTAATAAACGGACTCGTCCCAATAGGGAACGTCGGTGCTATGAAAACCAAACCCCAGCTGCTCGACGGCTTTTTGCCAATCATTGCGGGGGGAAATCGGAATGCGGTGCATGGTAATGGCTTGACTTGCCCCTTGAATACGTAAGAAGATAAATGAAGTTTGCCCCTTTGGGTTTTATCGATCAACTTTGGGGCGCAGAAAACTATGGGAAGTGGCTGATCCATAGCGATGATGCAACAACAGGCCGTTCTGGCTTGTTGCCGCAAAGTAGCATTTACTTGCCAATTATTTGTGGCCGATTTTCCAACTTTTACTTCTTTCTCATCAAAAATGCCGATTGAAGATCCCATAACCGTAAGAAATATGAGTGAGGAAGATTCTCCCAATACCTCGACCCACAAGTTGAACCTTCGCAATTTGACCATTGCAGACTATGACGATTTGCTGGAAATCATGCACTTGGTCTATTCCAATATTGGCGATGGTATTTGGCCCCAAGAAGATTTGCAAAACCTCCTTACCATTTTTCCCGAAGGACAAATTTGTATTGAGGACAACGACAAAGTGGTGGCGTGCGCGCTTTGCATTATTGTTGACTATTCCAAATATGGGGACAACCATACTTACCAACAGGTAACGGGCAACTATAAATTTGCAACCCACGATGCCAAAGGCACAGTGCTGTATGGGATAGACATTTTTGTTCATCCCGAATACCAAGGGCTGCGCTTGGGCCGTCGGCTGTACGATGCCCGCAAAGAAATGTGCGAGAATCTCAACCTGAACAGCATTATCGCGGGGGGGCGCATTCCTGGTTATGCCAAATACTCGGATCAATTGACCCCGCGCGAGTACATCGAGCAAGTGAAGAACAAAGAGGTGTATGATCCCATTTTGTCCTTCCAGTTGAGCAATGATTTCCACGTGCGCAAGGTACTGACCAATTATTTGCCCAGTGACCGCGATTCCAAGGCTTACGCTACCCTACTGGAATGGAACAATATTTATTATTATGAAAAAGAGCCGCTGATTGGCGGGCGCAAAGAGGTGGTGCGGCTGGGCTTGGTTCAACTGCAAATGCGCAATGTGCCGTCCAAACAGGCATTAATGGAGAACATTGAGTTTTATGTGGATGCAGTGAGTGCCTATAAAGCTGATTTTGTGCTGTTTCCCGAACTGTTCAACGCGCCCCTGATGGCCCAGTTCAACGATGAGAGCGCCGCCAAATCGATCCGCCAAATGGCCTCCTACACCGATGAACTGCGCGAGCAGTTTGTGGAGTATGCGATCTCCTACAACATCAACATCATAGCGGGCAGCATGCCACTCTACGATGGTGAACAACTTTACAACGTCTCGTATTTGTGCCGCCGCGATGGTACTTGGGACATGCAGTACAAGATCCACATCACGCCCGACGAGAAGAGTGCATGGGGCATGAAGCCCGGCAACCGGATCAAGGTTTTTGACACCGATGTGTGCAAGATCGGGATTTTGATCTGTTATGATGTAGAGTTCCCCGAGCTTTCGCGCTTTTTGGCCGAGCAGGAAATGCAGATCTTGTTTGTCCCCTTCTTGACCGACACACGCAATGGCTACCACCGGGTGCGCAACTGCGCCATGGCCCGGGCCATTGAAAACGAGTGCTACG
The DNA here is from genome assembly GCA_043754075.1 of Cytophagales bacterium. Lineage (GTDB taxonomy): Bacteria > Bacteroidota > Bacteroidia > Cytophagales > Thermoflexibacteraceae > JALONO01. The sequence continues at coordinate 3,215 of JAYUVL010000381.1, forward strand.
TGGCCATTGCGGGCAGCGTGGGCAACTTGCCGAGGGTAAAAAACATGGATTTGAACTACGCCCAATCGGCGGTCTTTTCACCCTCTGATTTTGCTTTCCCCAACAACGCCATTGTGGCCGAGGCCACCCCAAATACCGAGATGACCATCATTGCCGACGTGGATCTGGGATTGTTGAAAGAACTGAACGTGATGGGGAGCGTCCGCAACTTACGGGATCGGCGAACCGACCTCTATGACCTGCGCTGGATCGGAGGGAAAAAAAAGAAAGAATGACCCAGTTGTGAAAGGGCAAGTACCGCACGTTGGCTAGGTTTATCATCTAGCCAACGTGTGTTTTTTTGGGGTGCGCCCGATGGCAGGCCACAACTCGCAAAATGAGACGGAACCAAGCCGGAGAAGATTTTAGGGTTGGGGCGTTCAACGCCCCTCTGCAACCAAACCTACGGCAACTGGCAAGGCTATCTACCCAAATGCACTGGCCAACGGGCGTGCCCGATAAAGAAACAATGGAACCGCTCAACTCTTGTAACGGGCTAATCACTCGGCCCGGCCCCGCTCATTTCTCGCTATTTCTTTTTGTATGTTGTCTTTGCGGGAAAAAATGCGCAAATTGACCCGCTAAAATACCGAAACAACTTCCCAACAATCTTATCAGAAAATGAACATGACCATGAATGTAAACCGCGACCGCTTGTTCCTGGGCAGTTGCTTTGCGCTGATCACCACGGCCATGGCCTTTGCCATTCGGGCCGGGATCATGAACGACCTGACCAACCAGCTCGGTTTGAGCGACACTGAAAAAGGCTGGATCAACCAAATGGCCTTTCTCGGATTTCCCATTGCCACGATGATTGGGGGGCCGCTCTATAATAGTCTGGGCCCAAAAAAAATTGGGTTTGTCGCTTTTTTTAGCCACTTGCTGGGCATTACCCTCACACTTCTTTCGGGCAGTTTCTGGCCGTTGCTTATCTCCACCTTTTTTGTGGGCTTTGCCAACGGCATGGTGGAAGCCGCTTTCAACCCGCTGATCGCCACCATGTACGATACCAACAAAACCACTATGCTCAACCGCTTCCACGTCTGGTTTCCGGGTGGGATCGTGGTGGGGGCATTGATTGCTTTTGTCATGACTCAGATGAACCTGCCTTGGCAGGCAAAGATCGCCACCATGTACATTCCGGCCCTGATATATGGCTTTTTGTTTTTTGGGCAACAATTCCCGGAGCGCAGCACCACCATTTCTACTTCCAATTCAGAGAATTTCACGGCCATTTTCACCTCACCCCTTTTCTGGTTCATGATGGTGTGCATGACCATCACCGCCACTACCGAGCTGGGCACTCAGCAATGGGTGGAACGAATCCTAGGACAAGCGGGGGCACAGCCACTTTTGGTCTTGGCCTTGGTTACTGGCCTGATGGCCATCGGCCGGTTGTTTGCCGGGCCGGTTATCCACCGACTCAACATTACTGGGGTACTTCTGGCCTCTTCCATCATCGCCTCGGTGGCCATTTACCTGATGAGTTCGGCCACCGGCGCAATGGTCTATGTCTATGCAGTGTTATTTGCCATTGGCGTATGCTACTTTTGGCCAAACATGATTTCGTTTGTGGCGGTGTACATGCCCAAAACGGGCGCATTGGGAATGTCACTCATGGGCGGGGCCGGGATGTTTGGGGCCTCCATTTTTCAGCCCATTATCGGGGGATGGTTGGATTCGGAGCGGGCAAACGCTTTAGCCACTGGGCTAACGGGCGAAGCGGCCGATCTGGCGGCTGGTCAGGCAACGCTGGCCAATATTGCTATTTTGCCCCTCTTCCTCATCGTCGCTTTTACCATCCTCTTCTTCGTGATGCGCAGCCAAGCACAACCCAAAGTTGCTCATTAGTTTGGTGAGGCTGATTTCACGCCAACGAATTGTTTAAACTTTTCCCTTGATCCGTAGGTCGGGATGGCAAATTCCTGTCAACGGAAAAACTTGGTGAATTGACACAACTTATCAGGACACAACCCATATTGAGCCTTTTTGTTTATTTCTTCAACTTTATAGACATGAACCGTCGAAACTTTATCCATACTTCCATGGCCGCTGGGGCTGGCCTGGCCACCGTGGGCAACTTGGAAGCCGCCGCCCGCGAGGGGAAACGGGTGGGGGCCAATGACCGCGTGCGCATCGGCGTGATCGGGTGCAAGGGGCAAGGCTGGTCCAACATGAGCTCCCACCTTAAAATGTCCGATGTAGATTGCGTGGCCCTGTGCGACGTGGATCAGTCGGTACTGGATCAGCGGGCCTCCGATGTGGAGAAAATCCGGGGCAAAAAGCCCAAACTCTACAGCGATTACCGCAAACTGCTGGAGGACAAGGACATTGATGCGGTGATCATCGGTACGCCCGACCACTGGCACTGCCTCCAGATGGTGGATGCCTGCTCAGCGGGCAAGGATGTGTATGTCGAGAAACCAATGGCCAACTCCATTGAAGAATGCCGCATCATGCAGGCCGCCGCCAAACGGTATAGCAAAGTGGTGCAGGTGGGCCAATGGCAGCGCAGTGCCCAACACTTTTACGATGCCATTGCCTATGTGCACTCGGGCAAGCTGGGCCAAGTGCGCTTGGTGAAAACCTGGGCCTTCATGGGCTGGATGAAATCGGTGCCCAAACTGCCCGACGGCCCGGCCCCAGCCGGAGTCAATTACGATATGTGGCTCGGCCCAGCCACCAAGCGGCCCTTTAACCCCAACCGGTTTCACTTCAACTTCAGGTGGTATTGGGACTATGCCGGGGGGCTCATGACCGACTGGGGCGTACACTTGATCGACATCGCGCTGTGGGGCATGAAGGCCTCCGCCCCCAAATCGATCCTGTCCATTGGCGGCAAGTTTGCCTATCCCGATGATGCCCAAGAAACCCCCGACACCCAACAGGCCCTCTTCGATTTTGGCAATGTGTCCATGATCTGGGAACACGCCGTCGGGATCAGCAATGGCAACTTTGGCCGCGACCACGGCATTGCTTTCGTGGGCAACAACGGCACACTGGTGGTGGATCGGGGTGGCTGGGAATTGTTTCCCGAAATGGACACCGATGCCAAGGGAATGCGCAACTACAAAATGGAAATGCAGCCCAAGCAAACCCCCAAAGGTGATGCCCTGCTGGAACACTCACGGAACTTTGTGGCCTGTATGCGCAGTCGCCAACAGCCCGTTTGCAACCCTGATGTGGCCAGCAACGTGTGCATCAATGCCCACATGGGCAACATTGCCTTTAAAACCGGCAAGCGGATTTTCTGGGACGAGGCCAAAGGATCCTTTACCGATGCCGAGGCAAATGCCCTCATCAAGGCCAATTACCACAACAATTGGGCATTGCCCAAAGTATAAAGTCTGCAACAATGGATTATTTGCGCTACGAGGTGGCCGAGCGAGTGGCTTATCTCACCCTCAATCGTCCCGAAAAACGGAATGCATTTAGCCGGGAGTTGGTGGCCGCCCTCAAAGGTGCCTTTCTCCAAGCGGAAACTGATGAGGCCGTCAAGGTGATCGTGCTCCAAGCTGCGGGCAAGGTGTTTTGTGCTGGGGCCGATTTGGATTACCTGCGCTCATTGCAGGGGGCGAGCCTTGCTGAAAACTTGGAAGACTCTACTTATCTCAAAGACTTGTACTTGCAGATTTATCGGCATCCCAAGCCGGTCATCGCGGCGGTGCAGGGCCACGCTCTTGCCGGTGGGTGCGGGCTGGTGACGGTGTGCGACTATGTGCTTGCCGTGCCCGAGGCCAAGTTTGGCTACACTGAGGTCAAGATTGGGTTTGTCCCGGCCATTGTGATGGTGTTTTTGCTGCGCAAGTTGGGGGAGGCCCGTGCCAAGCAGTTGTTGCTCACCGGCGACTTGATCGGGGCCCAAGAAGCCCGGGCTTTTGGCATTGTGCAAGAGGTAGTACCAGCCGATCAGCTTGCCCAGCGGGTACGCAGCTTCGCTCAGCATCTCTGCTCCACCAACTCGGGCCAAGCCATGACCGCCACCAAACAGATGATTGCCCATGTGCAGGAACTCCCCTTGGTCGAAGCGCTGGAACTGGGTGCGGCCACTAATGCCCGCGCCAGGGCTTTTGACGACTGCAAACGCGGCATCTCAGCGTTTCTGGCGAAGGAAAATCTTGATTGGTAAGCTGACCAGACAAGGATTACGCTGCGGTATTGTGGAGCACGGCCCACGCAATAAAAACCCTTGAACTGGTAACATCAGTTCAAGGGTTTTTCTGACAATGTGTGCCGATAGGCCAATGAGCGACTGGCCCTCGCCAATTACTTGTAGTCGATGATAAAACTTCCTTCGGCCAATAGGGCAATAATGAACCATACCACAAACGCCAAGGGAAAAATAATGGCGTAAATTAAAGTCTTGACTTCGGAACGCAAGTGCATGAACTCAGCCACGATATAAAACGCCTTGACAATGGTCAAGATGATGAAGATGGCATTGCGGGCCATTCCAGGGGCCATCATAAATGCCAAGGTGAATTCAAATAAAGTAATGCCAGCCAAAATAGCGGTTACTTTCCAGATGTTCCGGACGTTGGCCTTATGTGCTTCTTCGGGCGATAAATTGGGATGATGGGCCATAGTGCTAAATCATTAATCGGTTTTTAGGTTTAAACAAGATAAAAGAAGGTGAACACGAACACCCACACCAAATCCACGAAGTGCCAGTAAAGACCTACTTTCTCCACCATTTCATAGTGGCCGCGTTTGGCCATAATGCCCATCACGACTTGATAAAAAATGATGATGTTAATCACCACCCCACTAAACACGTGGAAACCGTGAAAACCAGTGATAAAAAAGAACAAATCAGCGAAGGCAGGCGGCCCATATTGGTTCTGGAACAAGTTGGCCCCAGTAAACAGCGAGCCGTCCACCATTTTGGTACCTTCGCCCTCACCGTGGATGAAGTGGTTCCATTCCCAAGCTTGGCAGCCCAAGAAAGCAATCCCGCCGACAACGGTCCAGAGCATCCATTTTTCCACATCCCGCTGATCCATCCGGTGGCCAGCCTCTACGGCCAATACCATCGTCACACTGCTCAAGATGAGGATGAAAGTCATAATCCCCACGAAAATAAGGGGGTAGTGACCGGAAACAAATGGCAACGCTTCATAAACCCGCTCGGGAATGGGCCAATACTCAATGGAAAATGTGAAGTCGGAGTGCTTGCCCACAAAGGCGGGGTGCATATACCGGATCATTCCATAAGTAATGAGCAAAGCGGAAAAAGTGAAAGCATCCGACAAGAGGAAGAACCACATCATCAATTTGCCATAACTCACTTTAAGGGGTGATTCGCCCCCATCCCAGATTGAGCGCTTCTTTGGCACCGCGACTGTTGACATATTAGTAGGATATAAGTTTCTGTTAATTGTGTTAATCGGGCTCCAAACCCACTTAGAAAGCGTAAAATTAGTTAAAAAATGTTTTCTGCCTAACCTCTTTCAAAATTTACCCTTGCTATTCTGGTTTTTTGATTGGTACTTTGTGCTACAAAGTGCTTTTATGATGGACACCCAGCAACATTTGGATACCCTGACCGAAATCCGGGATTTGATGAACCGATCTTCGCGCTTCCTCTCATTGAGTGGGTTGGGCGGCATTTGGGCGGGGATAGCCGCGCTTGCTGGGGCAGGAGCCGCAGCTTGGCATCTCGGGTTGGAGATCACCCCACAAGGCTATCGCTATTTGGCTGGGTGGCGCCAACCAAATGTCATCGATTTCTTGCTGGCCGATGCAGCCCTTGTGTTTGTCCTTGCGCTGCTGGGAAATTATTATTATTGTGCCCAGCGGGCCCAAAAAGCCGGGCGATCCATCTGGGATGCCGCTGCCCGGCGCTTGGCCATCAATTTACTCATTCCATTGGTGAGCGGGGGCATTTTTTGCCTGGCCATGCTCTATCACGGCATCTTTGAACTGGTGGCACCGGCGATGCTCATTTTCTATGGCCTGGCAGTGATCAACGCTAGTAAATACACCTTGGGTGATGTCCGCTATTTGGGGCTGACCGAAGTCTGCCTGGGCATCATTGCTGCTTTCTATGTGGGCTATGGATTGCTTTTTTGGGCATTGGGCTTTGGCGTGGCCCACATTATCTATGGACTGTTGATGTGGCATAAATACGAGCGAAAATAAGCGGGATTGGTGAAACACTTGATCGATAATCTGGACAGGGCATTTGAAAGCCGGGTGCGACTGGGCATCATGGCGGTACTGGCCGTGAACGAAAAAATGGATTTTAGTGCGCTTAAAGAATTGCTCGAGCTTACTGATGGCAATTTGGCCAGCCATCTCAAACCGCTAGAGGCGGCGGGCTATGTCCAAGCCACCAAGCAGTTTGTGGGGCGCAAGCCCAATACCACCTACTGTGCCACCGAACTGGGCCGCGAAGCCTTTCAGCAGCACCTGAACGTGCTCGAGAAGTTGATCAAAGCCCAGACCGAATCCCTGCGCCCGGCGAAACCTTGATTTCTTTTAACTACCTACCTTGAAGTACAAAGTTTTTATATGCAAAACCAAAGTGCTTTTACCTTTTGGGAGGTTTGTTTTCTCCAGCGGCAGCGCCGGTTCCTCCAGTTGCGGGCAAACCAGCAGCGGCTCACGCCCAAGGAACGGAACTTGGTGGTTGGCCCGATCCAGCAGTTCGAGCACAACGAACAGTCGGATGGGTCCAACCTCCGGCGCTTCGCCCTATTCACCGGCCAAGGACAATATGTGGCCAGTATCAAACTCTTTGCTCCAGCAGAGCAGGCCGCCAGAATGTAGTATTGGCCCCTTCAGTAGCCCTCCGGTGCTATTATTACATTCATATCAACGGATTGGCCTACAAGCGGATCGGTGTGCTGGTATTTTTGGTGCTGACCACTTATGGCTTGTTTACCCCTGTACCAAAAAATCGCAAACCGAAAATCCATGTACTATTTGCTGCGAACCAACGCAGGGGCGATCCATTTTGCCATGATCGGATGGTCAATCGTCAACTGGGACAGCCACATTGGGCGCCATAACTTCGCAAAAGGAGTACCGATGAGTTTACCTTGAACTTAGCGGACCATACGCCGCCCACGATCCCACAAAAGCCTCCCGGGCTTGAAACTCACTGAGGCGCCGGGAAACACTTTTAACCACCTGTTATTCGTTATGATCATAATTAAAAGAACCATTGCCATGAAAAATCATATTTGGCCAAACCTCCTTTTGCTTCTAATCGCTTGTGGGGGTATGTTGGCGGTCCGCATCTGGCACTCCGATGAATGGACCTTTACTTTCTTGCTTTGGAACTTGTTCCTGACTTGGGTGCCGGTGGGAGCGGCCAGCCTCAGCGCGCATTTTGCCCAGCGGCAGGGTTGGGGCAACGGGCTGCTGAGTTTACTGGCCGCCGGTGTTTGGCTCTTGTTCCTGCCCAATTCGCCGTATTTGATCACCGATCTGATGCACCTCAAAGCTCGCCACAGCTTTCCGCTTTGGTATGATTCGCTCATGCTCTTTGTGTTTGCCCTGGCTGGCTTGGTCGGTGGGCTGTATTCCGTGCGGCTGATCCACGCCAACTTGCACCAGCGCGTGGGTGCCATTGGGGCTTGGGGGGGCATTGCCATTTGTCTCGGCCTGACGGGTTTTGGGGTTTACCTCGGGCGGTTTCAGCGTTGGAACAGTTGGGACCTGTGGCACCACCCTCAAGCCTTGGCCCTCGACTGCCTTGGCCAGCTCACCAATCCATTCGCGGTCAAAGTGTCGTTGGTTTTTGCCGCCATCATGCTCTTGTTTTACATTACTTTTGCTCGGTCATTTGTCCAAAAAAGCGCAAATTAATGCCCAAAGATGAGCAGCGAAAACCATTTTTCCGATCCACCCAATCGGCGCCAATGAACCCACCGGCCAAAAAAATATCAATTGGCATTGATTGGGCCAAAATGGTGGCCAGTTTCGTTTTTGCCGGGCGGGGGCTTTGGCTAGTCCTGCGCCACGAGAACAATGCCCGGGTGCATTTGCTGGCCACCATTCTAGTGGTGGTGGCGGGGACATTTGTCGGCCTCAGCGCGGGTGAATGGCTCGCGCTGCTGCTGCTCCTTGCGCTGGTGTGGGTAGCCGAACTGCTCAACTCAGCCATTGAGCGGCTGGTTGATCTCGTGTCCCCGGCACCGCACCCGCTGGCTGGCCAAGCGAAAGATCTGGCTGCCGGGGCTGTGCTGGCAGCGGCCATCGCGGCTTTGATCGGCGGATTGATTGTTTTTTTGCCCAAAACCAACAAACTGGGACTTTTATGGTAGGCTATCGCCGGGTTTAGTGGCTGTGCCCGCTGGTCGCCCCCCACCTTTGGCGGCGACCGAAAGCCCTGCCAACAGGTGGCTCATCGGAACCTGTTGGTAAACCTCCCCGCCGTT
>JAYUVL010000382.1:0-4098 GCA_043754075.1 Cytophagales bacterium
CGACAGTATGGCCAGCTTGAACAAATACAACATCCATTTCCATTTATCAATCAACAAGGGCTCCAAATGGCTGATTTATCCGGGCAGTTACTTGGAATGTAGCTTTGATCCGGCATCGGCCACCATGCAGTATCGTCCGGTGAGCAAAATCAGAGAGTATAGAAAAAAGGATGCCCCAAGAAGCGAGAAAATTTCTGCAGTGAGTGAAACGATTACCAAAGAAGAGTTATTGGTGGCAATTTCCAAGTACTTTATGATCAACTATCCCAAATTATTAATTAACAATTAAATGCACAAACAGAAATTTGCCCGTGAGTCGGAAGTCATCATGACTGAAATGGTGCTGCCCAACGACACCAACCCGTTGCACAATCTCATGGGCGGGCGCATGATGCACCTGATTGACATCGCATCTGCGATTGCTGCCCAGAAACATTCCAACCGAATAGTAGTCACGGCTTCGATCGATAACGTGTCTTTTGAACAGCCAGTCAAACTGGGCAATGTGATCACGCTGCGGGCCAACGTGACCCGGGCTTTCAATTCCTCGATGGAGGTCTATGTCGAAGTGTATGCCGAGGACATCCCAAGCGGGGGCAAAGTGCTGGCCAACAAGGCTTTCGTTACTTTTGTGGCCGTTGATCAGTCGGGCCGGCCCATTATGGTGCCCGAATTAGTGCCCGAAACCGATGCCGAGCGGCAGCTCTTTGCCGGGGCACTCCGCCGTCGGCAGTTGCGGCTGGTGTTGGCCGGCCGGATGAAACCCGAGGAGGCCACCGAACTCAAGTCATTGTTCACGATTGGCTCCGTCAGTTAAATCGTCAAGCAAACGGAAATGTTGGCATATAATTGTCTAAATCAGCATCTGTCGCCGAGCGGGCCACCACTAAAAAATCCCCAAACTTGCGAAAAGTTTGGGGATTTTTTAGGTTTGGGCAGATACGATTACCGGCTAAACTTGGCCCGGTAATCTTCCCGCGTGGGGCTGAACACATCCAAAATTTGACAAGGGTGGTCGGTAGCCCGGCCCGAATGCGGCACGTTGGAAGGGATCACCACCACATCGCCCGCCCGGAGGATGCGCGTTTCTCCACCGATGGTCATTTCAAATTCGCCCACCAGCATATTGACCGTTTGCTCGTGCACGTGGGAATGGAGCGGCAGCTCGGCCCCGGGCCGGATGTCCCAGTAAGCCAGGGAAACTTGGTCGGTGTGGATCAGTTTGCCCCAAAAGCCGGGCATCATCTCAATGGCAGTTTGATCGGCAATGTTCAGTTGGTTCATCAGAGGGTCGTTTAAGAAGCAGCAAAATCAATAAAAGAGCGAGGTTAACGCCGTTTGTTCACCCCCAAGAGTTCCACGTCAAAAATCAAGACTGAATTGGGCGGGATCGGCCCTTGGCCCCGGCTGCCGTACGCGTAGTCGGAGGGTAAGTACATGACGCGGCGCTCGCCGATTTGCATCTGGGGCAACATAACCTGCCAACCCGCAATCAACCGCGCGAGGGTAAAACTGATCGGCCGGTCGGGCCGGGAGGTGTCAAATATTGCTCCACTGAGCAAGCTCCCGGTATAGTGCACACGTACAGTGTCCACTGGGGCCGGGGCAGTGTTGGGCGCGCCCGGGGTCACGATGCGGTAATAAATGCCCGACGGATCGCGCTGGGCCTGCAAGTTGTTGGTGGCCAAAAAGTTGCGGATCGCCAAATCGTCGGCGGCTACTTGATCCACTGTTTCTTTATTGGAGTTGCAGCCCCCGATCAAACCGGACAACAGCAGGCATAACCAGAAAAAATTTCTCATCTTGTGCTTTTTAGCGCAAAGATAGTGTGCCCGCGGCTAAATCTGGCCTTAATTGGCCACCAACCCCAATCGCCACTTTTCCACATTGGCATACCAATATTCCCGGTAGCGGCCATTGCGTTGCAATTCGTAATGTTTGCCCGTAAATTGGTTGGGTTTCTCAATAAAAGTAAATTTCAGCTCCTCACGGTTGCCCATATCGAACACCCACGTTTGAGTATTGCCCGATTTGAACACATTGAGTGGCTCTCCAAAGACCATGTAGATCATGCCCATATCGGTTTTCCAACCTTCTTTGTAGGTGGAGAACTGGCGGTTGGCATACTCAACGCGCTGATAAAATAGTTTAATCATCCGGCGGGTATTCTCTTCGTTGCCCCCCAATTTGAGCCAAAAATCATCCAGGGCGGCCTTGCGGTCGGGCGAACTGGTCAGCACCCCGATCTCATCCGGCGTGGAGATGTAGAGCAGGGCCTCGATCAAGTTCTCCACTCGCCGAAATCGTGGATAATTGCGCTCCATCACGCTGAAACCCAAGCCCAGGCTGGCGGCGGTATCGGCTTGCGCAAAATACAGCCCCTTGGTGCGCAGGCGGAAATCGCGATTGGCCGCCATGATAAAGAAGGAATCCACTTCCAGTTCCGCACCCACGTTCAGCCCCTCGGTCTGCATGGGCGGGAGTGCGGGCAGGAAATCGCGCTTGACCCGATAGACATACACGGGGGCATTGCCCACCGATGCAAACCGCAGAGTGTCGGTTTCGGACACATAATGGTTGAATACTTCGTTCTGGATTTGCAGAGAATTTTGTTTGTTGAGCACGAAGGGCAGGGCGGCCTGCCCCACGTTCAGGGGCACTTCTTTGCGGAGCGAACGTTCGGTCTGCTTGTCCTCGATGGTGAGTTGGAGCATGGCCGCTGGGCCAGCCACGGGAAGGTCAAAGTTGACATAAAAAGTGTTGTTCGTCTTGCGGTACGTTTCGTTGCGGGCCAAGCGCACGGTGTCGGTTATCAAGGGACCTGTGCTGCCGTTAGCGGGGAACACCTCGTAGCGGATCTGGATCTGGTCCAGAAAAGCTGAATTATAAAGCCGCTCTACCTCCAGTTCCAGGCTCACTTGGAGCATTTTGCCCCGGTTCACCACGTTGGCATTGCAAAAAATGCCCGTACTGCTGCTGTACGAAATCCCACTGCCCCGGGGAGCCTTGGCCGGGGCGGTAGGTGCGCAGGCATACACTAGGAGCAGACTGGCCACGGTGGCGGCAAACCAGGCACGCTTTGGCCATTGATTATTTATGGGTGACATAACGTAGCACAAAAGTGTTGGGTAAAACAACAATCGAAAAATCACTTACCAATTGTGGTAGTGCAAAGTTGACCCTTTAAGACCCAGCAAACAAACGGAGTCCCGGATTATTCGGTTTCACCAGTTTCCGACTATTGAAGCAGTGCCCGAGGGACAAGCAATGATGGTGAAAACAAGCGTTCGTAGGTTCGTAGTCAACAGTTGCTGGCAAAGGTAATTGAAGAAATTAAAAAGGTAAACCGAGTAAGAGGCATCGACTTCACAAAAAGAATGGAAGCATTGGTTGAACGCTACAACAACCGTGATGCCATGACATTTTACGCAGTGAAGTGTATGAAGAAATGGCAAACGCATTGACAGATTTAATTTGGGAAGTTCATCTAGAATTTTCGGCAGGTGATAAGTTGGGGATTGGCTTCGAGGAAAAAGCTTTTTATGACATTTTAAAAGAGTTGTGCATCAAATATGATTTCAAATATCCGGATGACAGAATGATTGAACTGGCAAAAGCGGTGAAAGACTTTGTGGACGGGCAAGCCAAATTCCCTGATTGGAATAAACGCGACGACATCAAATTCGCCCTAAAAGTTGGACTCATTCTTTTGCTCGACGAGTTTGGCTATCCACCAGTAGAGAGAGACGAAGTGTATGTGGAGATTTTTGAAAAAGCCGAGAACTTTAAGAAAAATCAGAAAGGTTGATTGACCAGCATATCGGTTTCAAGCGTCAACCATTGGGCGGTTACAGCCGCGCCGTGCTGGTGCAAACACTACTTTGTAACTCAACTGATTCATTGGGCGTGCTACTCATTTTCAAGCAGCGAATTAATGACTTTTTTGCCTATATTGGCCTATACAAAGAAAAATTAGCTTCTTTGGTAAACACAAATTTTCAGAAACGCGAATCACACAAGAGTGATTTGCAAACCTCTATGTGTTAAGTACTCATGTTACGCACATGAGAATTAATTTGCAATAATTATTTTACTTTT
>JAYUVL010000383.1:0-6907 GCA_043754075.1 Cytophagales bacterium
TATTCGTTAGATATGGTAACCATAATATCGGGTACGAACCGTACCGATGCAGTAAGTTTTCAGATTGCTCATTTGTACCAACAATTATTGACCGATCGGGGCGCAGAGAGCCAATTATTGGACTTGGGCAGTTTGCCCCGGGATTTTGCGTTCTCGGCACTCTACGACCAATCAGGAAAAAACCTGGACTTTAACCGTTTTGACGGATTGATGCGGGTTTCGGATCGCTATGTGTTCATTATTCCCGAATACAACGGTTCTTTTCCGGGAGTGCTCAAAACCTTTATCGATGGGCTTCCGTACCCCAATCCAATGCAAGAGAAAGTGGCGGCGCTGGTGGGCGTATCGGCTGGTATGCAGGGCGGTGCATTGGCCCTGAGCCACTTTACCGACATTTTGCACTATTTGGGGGTAGAGACCCTCTCGCTGCGCGTCAAATTGGCCGCCATTGGCAAAAACCTACAAAATGGTGCCATCACGAATGATCTGTACAATAAATTACTGGTCAGTCAAGTAGAAAAATTGCTGGCTTACCAGTCATTTAGTCCAATATTGCAATAAATTTTTTCAGTAGCCCTCTTTTTCCAAAATGGAAGTTTCCCTCCAACGCCTGAACCACGCTTACCACATAGAGGCGGTAAACCAAAGTGGAAAATCAATCCAACTGGATGCCTCGCCCGATGTGGGTGGGGGTGATTTGGGAATGCGCCCCATGCAAGCGTTGTTAGCTGCCCTTGGGGCCTGTACCGAAATTGATGTGATCGGGATTTTGCAGAAGCAGCGGGCCGATCTGGCCGATATCCAGCTAACAGTCAGGGGGGAAAGGGCCATCGACCAAATCCCTGCCGTGTTCACCCGCATTCATATCCATTATGCTTTTATGGGCAATTTGGACGTGGGCCAACTCAAACGCGCCATTGATCTTTCGTTGGGAAAGTATTGCTCAGTGGCCGCCATGCTGCGCAAAACGGCCAACATCACCTACAGCCTTGAGCTAAACGGGTCGTTGCTCAACTAAAGGCCGCTGGAAAGCCCCCTTTTCGCCGAAGAAGCAGTACATTTGCGGCCTAAAAAGTTGGCGGCCTGATTCTTTCGGGCCGGTCAATTTTCATTCATTCCATTATTGCAGACCGATGTCATCCAATTTTATAGATTACGTAAAAATCATGTGCCGATCTGGGGCAGGCGGGCCCGGATCAATCCACTTTCGCCGCGAGAAGTTTGCGCCCAAAGGCGGCCCCGACGGTGGCGATGGTGGGCGTGGTGGCCACATAATCTTGCGCGGCAATTCCCAGCTTTGGACGTTGCTCCACCTAAAATACACCAAACACATTTTTGCCAAGCCCGGGGCCGGGGGCGAGGGAGCGCGCTGTTCGGGCCGGCAGGGGGAAGACGCGATCATCGAGCTGCCCATCGGTTGCGTAGTCAAACACCCAGAAACTGGCGAACAATTGGCCGAAATCATGCACGAGGGCCAAGAAATCATTTTGTTCCCCGGTGGGCGGGGCGGCATGGGCAACAACCACTTCGCTACCCCGACCATGCAGGCTCCTCGTTTTGCCCAGCCGGGGGAAGCCGGCATTGAGGAATGGGTGGTGATTGAGCTCAAAGTACTGGCCGATGTGGGGCTGGTCGGTTTTCCCAACGCGGGGAAATCCACCCTGCTTTCGGTGGTATCGGCAGCCCGGCCCGAAATTGCTGATTATCCCTTCACCACCCTAACCCCCAATCTGGGCGTGGTAGGCTACAAAGAGGATCGCTCGTTCATCATGGCCGACATCCCGGGGATTATCGAGGGCGCCGCCGAAGGCCGAGGGCTGGGTACCCGCTTTTTGCGGCATATCGAGCGCAACTCGATCTTGCTGTTCATGATCCCGGTGGACAGTCCCGATATTCGACGCGAGTATGATATCCTGCTCAATGAAATTCAACAGTACAACCCTGAACTGCTGGATAAAAAGCGGTTGTTGGCCGTCACCAAAGCCGATATGATTGATGAAGAACTGGAACAGCAAATGGTGGCCGAACTGCCCCAAGGCATTCCTTTTGTATTCATTTCATCCATGACCCAAAAGAACATTGGCCAGCTCAAAGATCTGATCTGGCAAACCCTCCAAGCCAAAGTAGAGGAGGCCAAGCCCCAGCTTTTCCAACAATCCCAGAACCCAGTATGGGACTGAGCCAGTTTTAGTAGTGCGAGGCAGCCCTGCTTTGGCCAAAAACGAGAAAGCCCAATCTATTTCAGATTGGGCTTTTTACGTCGAAGTCTAAAAACTAAACGGTTTCTTCGGTCACAGCCACTGTGCCGGGCTTCACATATTTCTTGTTGAACTTGTCCACTTGACCAGCATTGGCAAAGCGGTTTTGCTTGTTGCCAGTGTAGAAGGGATGAGAAGCCGAGCTAACCTCAATCTTGATCAAGGGATAAGTGTTGCCATCTTCCCAAACAGTGGTTTCGCGGCTTTCCACGGTAGAGGAAGTGACGAATTTGAAATTGCTTTGGGTATCCCAGAAAACTACTGGCCGATACTTAGGATGAATGTCCTTTTTCATTGTAAACTATATGGATAAATATGCGCTTGCCTAAAAAATTAAGGGGCAAATTTAGGGAAAGCCGACAAAAAAACAAAAGTTTATCCCTTTTCTTCTTGAATTATTTGCGCCACCTGCTCATTGGCAACACGAAGCTGTTCACGACAGTAGTTCAACAACGAATAGGCCCGTTTCACCTGCGCTGCCAATTGATCTATGCCCACTTCATTATTTTCCAGTTCGGCTTGAATTTGGGCCAATTCGTTTAGCGCACTTGCATAAGTGATATTTTTCATGTTTTGGGATCTAAACCTAACCGCAATTTAAGGGTAAATAGGGAAGAATAGAGAAACCCCCGGATCATTGTGGCTTGGGCTTTGTTTGTTTTTAATGTTTAAAAGCATAATTTGGCGATCGCAATTGGTTTGACCAATGCGTTCCTGCATGGGACAAGATAAGTGTTGAAATTAAAAGGTGCTAACTATTTGATAACTAACGACATCCTAAATATATTATCCTAAATTGTTCTCGCTTGCAAATATTATATGTCAGCTTTTAAAATTGATTTGAATGATGTCAGTGAAGGTGTTCTTTACGATCCTTGCTATCTTGGTGGTAGGGATCAAAAACTCAACTAACCGCAATGAATATAAACAGCGAACTTTTCAATCACAGACGGAGCTAAAGCAAGCAAGACAGGCTGCGCAACGCGAAAAAGAATACCAACAACGGCAAAACCAATGGGTTGACAGCGTATTGGCCACCATGACCACTGATGAAAAAATTGGTCAAATGTTTATGGTAGCGGCCTATTCCAACCGGGACGAGGAACACGCCCAGCACGTTGAACGGCTCATTACCGATCACCATGTGGGTGGGCTCATTTTCTTCCAAGGGGGGCCGGTCCGGCAGGCCCGGCTCACCAACCGCTTCCAAGCCAAGGCGCGCATCCCACTTATGCTGGGCATGGACTGCGAATGGGGCCTGGGGATGCGGCTCGACAGTACCATCAGTTTTCCCCGCGCCATGACCCTGGGGGCCATTCAAGACGATCAGCTGATCTATGACATGGGCCGCGAGGTTGCCCGGCAGTTCAAACGGTTGGGCATGCACGTCAATTTCGCGCCGGTGGTAGATGTTAATATCAACCCGGCCAACCCGGTCATTGGCACTCGATCCTTTGGTGAACTGCCCGAGCGGGTGGCCAAGAGCGCGGCGGCCTACATGAAGGGAATGCAGCACCACGGGATCCTGGCCAGTGCCAAACATTTCCCCGGCCACGGCGACACCGGCACCGACTCTCACTATGCCCTGCCCATAATCAACAAGTCCCGGGCCCAGATGGACAGTGTTGAACTCTATCCATTTAAACGGCTGATTGCCGACAGTTTAATGAGCGTACTGGTGGCCCACCTGCACGTGCCTGCCTATGATGATGCAGAGGGCCGGCCCACTACGCTCTCCAAAAAAGTGGTGACCGACCTGCTGGTCAGCGAACTCGGTTTCCGGGGCCTCATTTTCACCGATGCCCTTAATATGCAGGGCGCAAAGGGGAAATTGGGGGCGGGTGAAACTGAACTGCAAGCTTTTTTGGCGGGTAACGACTGCCTCCTGTTTCCCGGCAATGTGGGCAAGGCCATTGCGTTGATCAAAAAAGCGGTGGAGGATGCCCAAGTCCCCCTTGCCGAAGTAGAACGGCGGGTTCGCAAAATATTGGCTGCCAAATATTTTGTTGGGCTAAATCATTTCAAACCCGTGGAAATCAAGAATTTGGTGAAAGAATTAAACCCGCCTGGCGCCAAGGCACTGCGGGCCAAGCTGTTTGAACAAGCAGTTACCATCGTCAAAAATGAGGGCGGTTTCTTGCCCATTGCCACGCTGGACACGTTGAGCTTCGCTTCGGTGGTCATCGGGACGGGCCGCAACAATGATTTTCAGCGCATCTTGGGCAAATATGCGCCTTTTACCCATTACGTAGTGCCCGAAGACCGTCCTTCGTCGGCCAGTTTAGAAGCCATCCGCCAAAAGTTAAAGGGCAAAAAAGTGGTTGTAATTGGCCTTTTGGCCGTCAGTACCACCAACCGATCGGCCAAAGATTACGGCATCAGCGAACCGATCCGTCAGTTGATCGCCGCGCTCCAGCATGAGCCGGGCACCAAGGTAATCCCCGTGGTTTTTGGCCAACCCTACAGCCTGCAATTTTTGGCCAGCTCGCCCCACCTTATTTGTGCTTACAACGACAACGCCGACACTCAGGCTGCCGTTCCCCAAATCATCTTTGGGGCTGTGGAAACCAAAGCCAGGCTGCCCGTCTCGACTGCGAGTCTGCCCGTGGGCGCGGGATTTAGCACCCAATCGCTCCATCGGCTCAAATACACCTACGTGCCCGAGTCCGTGGGGATGAACAGCCAAGTCTTGGATCGGATCGACACCATTGCCCGGCGGGCCATTCAGATCAAAGCGGCGCCCGGTTGCCAAATCTTGGTGGCCAAAGATGGTCAAGTGGTGTTCAGCCGAACTTATGGACATTTCACCTATGATGCTAAGGATTCGGTGGAGGAAAACAGCCTATATGACATTGCCTCGGTAACCAAGGTGGCCGCCACCATGCAGGTGGTTATGTGGCTCTATGACAAAGGGAAACTCGATATCAATCAGAAATTTTCCCACTATTTGCCCGATCTGAAGGGAACCAGCAAAGAGCATGTGGTGATCAAAGATGCACTGCTCCACCAAGCCGGGCTCATTCAATCACAACCGTTTTGGTGGCGCACCATGACCAAAGGGCAGCCCAAACCCGAATTTTACTCGCGCACTCCCTCGGATGAATTCAATGTGGAAGTAACTGACAACCTGTATGCTAGCGCTGATATCAAAGCCAAGGTGTGGAAGTGGATGCTGGACAACCCATTGCGCAAAAACACGCGGCCCAATGGCACCTTTGGCTATCTTTATTCGGATCTGGGGTTCTACATGCTCAAAGAAATTGCTGAGCGCACCACTGGCCAGCCGATCGATCAATGGATCGATCAACAGTTTTACAAGCCGCTGGGAATGAGCACAATGACCTATTTGCCACTCAAAAAATTTGCGAAAGACCGAATAGTGCCCACTGAAGAAGATCGCCATTTTCGCAAAAACCGCGTACAGGGAATCGTCAATGACTCGGACGCCGCCTTGCAGGGGGGGGTGGGTGGCCACGCGGGTTTGTTTAGCAACGCCAATGATGTGGCCATTTTGATGCAAATGAACCTCCAGCGCGGACGCTACGGCAACCGGCAGTTTTTTCAGGACACGGCCACCATCCCCTTCTTTACGGCTAAACGGCTGGTGCAAACCAATCGCCGGGGGTTGGGATGGGACAAACCCACCAAAACTTGGGGTGGTCCGACTTCGGGTTACTGCTCCGACCAGACGTTTGGACACACGGGCTACACGGGGGCCTGCGCTTGGGTGGATCCCGAGCACAACTTGGTGTATGTGTTTCTCACCAATCGCACTTATCCTAACTCATCCAACTGGCGGCTCAAGGAAACCAACATCCGCAATTTGATCCACAATACGATCTACGAATCAATGGGATTCTCCAGCCGTCGGGTGGTGCGTGAAAAGGGGGCAGCCAATGATTAGCGCAGTGTCAACTAATATCGCGTGGTATCGACGTAATTAACTAATAATTAGGTATATAGGAGTGCTGGATTGCACTTGGGCGCTATGCTGCACTTGAAGCAGGTTGTTGCCCATTGTTATTGGCATTTCAGCCAAGCAGATAAATGGCTGTGTTGTGCAGGTTAATCCTTGGCCGGTTTCGCAAAAGTGCGATCCAAAAAAAAACCGCACCAAAAATTGGTGTGGTTTTTTCAAAGTTGTCAAACGTTATTGTTTTCCCTTTTGTCCGCCATTATGAGATAAGGCAGTATTTTGTGGCCGATCCAGACGTGCCTCAACTCATATTGAGGTGTAATGAAAGTTCGGCATTTGCTTTGCTAAATTTTAATGATTTCAATTTTTCAGTACGACGGCTCAGTGCCTGAATGGCCAATAAACGTATTCATCAGCATCCATCAAATGGACGGTCGTATTACTTTTACCAAATTTGAATACGGCATATAATGCCTTGCGCCATTGGGCCCCAAACTTGAATGATCATTTTGTAGTTCTCATGCATTACCGACAGAGTGGCGACTTTTTTTAACCCATCCTCGGTTGTCTCGGCCTTAAAATGCTTTTGTGTTCTTGTCCGATCCTGCTGCGTTCTTATTTGATTACCATGGTGCAAATATAGTGACATCTGGTTGTACATTGTTAAGCGGTGTATTAAGAACGAAAAGCTAAGGGCTAAGGTATGGCGATAATTATCAATTTTTTTTCATAG
>JAYUVL010000384.1:0-9281 GCA_043754075.1 Cytophagales bacterium
CAACAACGACAACTGTGATTCTTCCAAGATTAGTTCCATAAAACAATAACGTACACTGGTACCCAATTTATTGCAAACCTAATTCAATTTAGTATAATCGCACCACTGTGGAATTGAAACGATTTCCAGGTTGTTACATTATAGCTGGTGTGCCATCTTTTAATCGCACCACTGTGGAATTGAAACCTGGCTATTACAGCTTTCCAGACAGCCGGGCCGGGCTTTTAATCGCACCACTGTGGAATTGAAACTGTATGTCCCTAAAAGCATTATTGGTAACGTCTATCCTCTTTTAATCGCACCACTGTGGAATTGAAACACTAGGTGCCACCGAATTTCGCCCCGGGGACCGGAGGCTTTTAATCGCACCACTGTGGAATTGAAACAGGTAATTAGGGTACTGGAGTACCTAGAATCAAGGGAGCTTTTAATCGCACCACTGTGGAATTGAAACTGGTGTACGGTCGGCCCGTTGGCCCGTACCCTAGATCTTTTAATCGCACCACTGTGGAATTGAAACCCATGAAACAATCTGGCATTGATATAGGAAGTCAGCCTTTTAATCGCACCACTGTGGAATTGAAACGCGTGAGAAAAAGCATATTTGAGCAGGCCAAGGCCTTTTAATCGCACCACTGTGGAATTGAAACCCTAGAAACATGCTGTTTGACCTCAACGAACTAAACTTTTAATCGCACCACTGTGGAATTGAAACCAACCAGATCAACCGGAAGCTGTGCCCCATCTTTGACTTTTAATCGCACCACTGTGGAATTGAAACCAATTTATATGACCTAGATTTTGACCGCCAAGCGGCCACTTTTAATCGCACCACTGTGGAATTGAAACGTCGTAAATCCGTCTGATGGCATTTTGGGCAAATTCTTTTAATCGCACCACTGTGGAATTGAAACACCGCAAAAACCCCGCAGCCGCCGCGAATTGATGGCGCTTTTAATCGCACCACTGTGGAATTGAAACCAAATTAACGATTCACAAATGAACACGTACACATCACTTTTAATCGCACCACTGTGGAATTGAAACCCCTCCGATGCCCTAATGATGGTCTTGCGCTCGTTGCTTTTAATCGCACCACTGTGGAATTGAAACACCTAGCAAGTATGCTTACCCAAATGCACCAAAACCGGCTTTTAATCGCACCACTGTGGAATTGAAACTTGGCCAATTTCCACGCCGCCAGCTTGGCCACGGCTACTTTTAATCGCACCACTGTGGAATTGAAACACGCAGGCACCACGGCGCCGCAAGTTAGGCCCAGTGGCACTTTTAATCGCACCACTGTGGAATTGAAACCTTCCAACACGTAGGTAACGATCGGTTTTTGGGCTGGACTTTTAATCGCACCACTGTGGAATTGAAACTCCGAATTGAGCATTCGTAATTGCCCTTTTCCAATCCTCCTGTTTTATGCACAAGCAAAAACCCGATGGGCCAGCCTACCGGGTTTTTGCTTGTGTATATGCTCAACAATCGCCAAGCTTAGAAACTGCTGGCATTGAGGCGGCCGTTGCTTACGCACTTGCCTGTGAGCGAGGGGGTGGGCACGGCGGTGCTCATAATCGCATTTTTGATAGTGGCGGCGCTGGCCGTGGGGTTCGATGCTGCATACAAGGCAGCGGCACCCGAAACGTGAGGCGTGGCCATAGAAGTACCGTTGTAGCTGGCATAGCTGGCTACTACCCTGCCGCGCGAGCTTACGGGCACGGTTGACCATATACCCGAGCCGGGCGCGCCAATGTCTACCGAGGTAGCGCCAAATTGTGAGAAGCTCGACAAAGCGCCAGAACTGGTAATGGAAGCTACTGCAATGATATTGCTGTTGGGGTAGCTGGCAGGGTAGCTGGGCGTGGCGTCGTTGTTGGTGCCGCTGTTGCCTGCCGCTGCAATGAACAAAATACCTGCCTGGTTGGCGCGTTGAATGGCATCTTGCAAGGCTTGCGAAAAGCCGCCGCCGCCCCAAGAGTTGTTGGTGGCTGCTATGTTGAGGCCATGACGTGTTTTCATGTCGGTAAAGTAGTCGATGGCCTTAATCGCATTGGCAGTAGTGCCGCCGTTGCTACCCAAAAACTTGCCGCTCAACATTTTCACGTTCCAGCATACACCAGCTACACCGGTACCGTTGCCGCCTACGCCGCCAATGGTGCCGGCTACGTGGGTGCCGTGGTCGTCGCCGGCGCCGTCAAAAACGGTGTTGTTGTTACCGGCAAAGTCGAAGCCGTACACATCGTCCACATAGCCGTTGCCGTCGTCGTCGCGGCCGTTGCCAGCTATTTCGCCCGGGTTTACGCCGGCGTTGGCGGCCAGGTCGGGGTGGGTGTACATGTAGCCTTCGTCTATAATGCCAATGTACACGTTGCTAGAACCGACATTGCCCCGTGCCCATGCCTCGGCAGCTTGGCTGCCAAACTGGTTGGCAGGCGACGAAGCGTCGCCATACGTGCCCCACAGCGAGCCGTTGGTGTAGTAGGTGTCGTTTGAGGTGGCATTGTGCTTGTAAATGTAGTTGGGCTCTACGTATTCTATCTCGGCAAAGGCTCTGGCATTGGCCAGGGCTTGGCTAGATAATGTCATCAATGTGTAACCTTGCGCATCGCCCATGCGCTCCATGGCTTTGGTAACAATGTTTTCTTTTACCAAGCCACCCAAGCGGCCCAAGATTTCGTTGCGTTTGGCACCGCTCACTCCTTGTTTGAAGCGCACCAGATATTCGTTGGGCACTACATCAAAGGCTTCTTCCGAACGGCCTGAACTGAGTTGTTGTACCGAGGTGGGTTGTTCTTCGGTAGGGTTTACTGCGCTGCGCTGGCAAGCGGCTAGCGAACAAGCAAGGGTAAGGGCAAGCGCCGACCGTTGCAACATGTTCTTTTTCATGTTGTGAGGGGATTTTAGAGTTGATAATGTTTGAAGTAGTACGGGTTGATGCATCAATACGCTCTGTAATTAAGTAACTTTAAATATCACATGCAATATTTATTCAAAAAAAATAAAAATAAAATTTATTGATTATCAAGCATTTAATTATTTTTATAGATAAAATACACCTAATTTAAGTTGAACAAAACATAAAAAGCGGCCATTGCGTAGCTTTTCCATCAATTACACACATGGTTCCTGGCCGGTTGCCTAGGCCCGATCAATGGCCTACACCATATTTTAACCCGTTTTACATTATCGTGCTATGACTACACTCGCTCAGACCGCCCACCAGTGTAGGCCAACTTTGCGCCAATCCCACCAGTAAGGCCCTTTAGCCATCCGACCAAGACCAGCACCAGCGATGCAACCAGCACAGCAAGGGCAGGGGGCAAGACAGTAAGGGCCATAGACAAGCCCCCGAGCCCGTTTACAATTAAGCTTCTGCAAATCAAGTTTTTGCAGTACTTGGGTGTGTTTTGGAATTGAAACCGGATTTCCTTCCTTCCTTCCCTCTCTTATGCTGATCTTCCAATCGCATCCTTTTGGAATTTGGGCTGCCAACTTGTGCTCTCTGGCTCACTTGGCTGCTGCCGGACTAGCCCCGAATCTCCCAGAAAAAGCTAGTTTTGCTTTTCCGTATCTGTGTTCTGCCATGAAAAAAATGATGTTGGTGCTCTTTGGCACTCTTTTGGGCCATCTGGTGCTCGCCCAAACTTTTTCCCTCCCGCAAGTGATGTCTGCCCCGTTCCCCAGTGAGTTGACGGCCTCGCCCGTTGGCCAGAAGGTGGCTTGGGTGTTCAACCAACAGGGGGCCCGTAACATTTGGCTGCTGGATCAAGTGGGGGCCACTCCCCGGCAAATCACGCAGTACTCAGGGGACAATGGCCAGGAAATCAGCAATTTGACTTTCACGCCCGACGGCAACTCCCTGATCTTTCAGCGCGGGGGCGCACCCAACTCGGCGGGCGAAATCCCCAACCCGGCCCAGCTCCAGCCCAAGGTGGAGCGGGCCATTTTCCGAGTGAGCGCGGCGGGCGGCCCAGCCCAAAAACTGGCCACCGGGGCCGCGCCCGCGCTCTCGCCCAAGGGGGATCGGCTCGCCTACTTAGTGGGCGGGCAGGTGTGGAGCCTCCACCTGGATTCGTTGGTGCCGCGCCAGTTGTTCCACCTCCGGGGCACCCAGAGCGCCATCCGCTGGTCGCCCTCGGGCCGCCAGCTCACCTTTGTCAGCAACCGGGGCGATCACCACTTGATCGGGGTTTATCATTTTGACAACCAGTCGGTTACTTTCCTCGCCCCGGGTGCGGATCTGGATGACCACCCGGTCTGGTCGCCAGATGGCCGGCAGGTGGCCTTTCTGCGGGTGCGGGCCGAGCGCGATGCCCTCATTTTTGAGCCCCGCCCCGAGGCCCTGCCCTGGTCCATTTGGGTGGCCGATGTGGCCTCGGGCCAAGGCAAGCGCGTGTGGGAGGCCCAGCCCGGTCCGGGCAGTGCGCTGTTTACCAGTGCATTGGTGGCAGAAAGCCTGCTTTTTTGGACGGCGGACAACTACTTGGTTTTCCCTTACGAGGGCGATGGCTGGAACCACCTCTACGCCCTGCCGGCCAGTGGGGGCCAAGCCAAGCTGCTCACCCCCGGCAATGGCGAGGTGGAATATGTCGCGCTCGGATCGGACAATAAAACGATTCTTTACAATGCCAACATCGGTGACCCCGAGCGGCGGCACTTGTGGCAGGTCTCGGCCACTTCGCCCACCACCCCGCTCACTTCGGGCAAGGGCATAGAGTGGCTGGCCGCCCAGTCGGGCGACGGCACGATCTTCTGCCTGCACGCGGAGGCCACCCGGCCGGCCCATCCCGCCGTGCTGGCCCGGGGCATCCTGACCGACCTGGCCCCCGCCCTGGTTCCGGGTGAGTTTCCCCAAGCCCAATTGGTGGAACCGCAGGCCGTTACGTTCACCGCGGCCGATGGGCTGCCGATCCAGGCCCAGTTGTTTCTGCCCAAAAACCACCGGGCCACCGACAAACGGCCCGCCATTGTATTTTTCCACGGAGGCTCGCGCCGTCAAATGCTCTTGGGGTTCAATTATGGCGAATATTACCACAACGCCTACGCCATGAACCAATATTTGGCCAACTTGGGCTATGTGGTGCTGGCGGTCAATTTCCGCAGTGGGATCGGTTATGGGCTCAACTTCCGCGAAGCACCCAACTACGGGGCCACCGGGGCCAGCGAGTTCAACGATGTGCTGGGGGCGGGCCTGTACCTCAAAGCCCGCCCCGATGTGGATGGCACCAAAATCGGCCTGTGGGGCGGCTCCTATGGCGGCTACCTCACCGCGCTGGGCCTGGCCCGGGCCTCCGATCTGTTTGCCTGCGGGGTGGACATCCACGGCTGCCATGACTGGAACGTGATAGTCAAAAATTTCATCCCCCACTATAACCCGCTCCAGCGGCCCGACTGGGCCAAGCGGGCCTTTGAATCCTCGCCCCTGCACTTTTTGGCTGGCTGGCGCTCGCCCGTGCTGCTCATCCACGGCGACGACGACCGCAATGTGCCCTTCAGCGAAACCGTTACGCTGGCCGAGCAACTGGCCAAACGCAAGGTGCACACGGAGGTGCTCATTTTGCCCGACGAAATCCACTTCTTTCTGTTGCACCGCAATTGGCTGGCGGCCTACGGAGCCACCGCCGATTTCTTTGCCCGCTTTTTAAAGCAATAGCCCGACCACGCCGAAGGGGTTCAACCTTAAGGGCGGCAGCGTGCCCAAGGTTGAACCCCTCAATCGTCCCAGTTTTAGCCGGTTAATCGCCGCCGACTACCACCGAGCGGCTAGTGACCGCCGAGGCCGAGAAGTAGCCAAACGCCGGGCGGTTGCGGTTGCCACGCTCATAAATGTTGCCCCGCAGCGGTTCGGGCGGGGTGGCAAACAGCCCACCGGAAAATACCTGTCGGGAAATGAGGTTGTAATACTCGTACGTCCCCCGGCTGATGGAGAGCATCTCCACGCGGGCACGGGCACGGGCCACGGTTTTGCGGTTGCTGAAACTGATGGCCCCCAACAGCCGCTGACCATTAAAATACTCGTCGGTGGTGCCAGCCAAGCGGCCCTCCAAGCTATTGTCGATCGAGTCGTTCACGTAGTAGAAAAAGCGGTAGTAGTTGCGCTCGCTGGGCGGATCGGAAATATCAATGGCCACTTCGCGGCGGGGCAAACCGTTGTCGCCGGTGGGCGGCTCCAGGTCGGGCAGGGGCCGGGAGTAGATCGTGTCAATGGCCGTGACCGGGGCCAGCCGCTCCACCTCCGACTCATAGGCTTGGCCGTTGGGCAGGGTGATGGCCAGGCGGTAGCTGCTGCCCACCCGCCCCAGAAAGTTGGCCGTAGTGGGTTCATAAATGCCGCTGCCAGGCTGGGTTTCGCGCAGGATCTCGCTCAGGTTGCGCTCCTGCTCCACAATGTGCACCTGCGCGCCGCTCACGGGCGGGGGTGTGGTGCGGTTGGCGGGGGGCAGGCTGGTAGTGAGGGTCACGCGGGTGCCACCGGGCTGGTCGGTCACTTGGCCGCTCACCACCAGGGTGGCCTCGCGGGTGGGGGTGTCGAGTTCTATCACCTGTTCGCACGAGGCAAGGCTGGCGAGGGCCAAAAGAGCAAACAATCTATTTTTCATGGGAGGTTTTTTAGAAGTTGAAATTATAAGTAACCGACGGGATGAGCGTACCGATAATGGACAGTTGGACGGTTTCGGTGGCGTTGGCCTGGCCTTCCACTGGGCGGTAATACACCGAAAAGGGGTTCTGGCGACCATAGGCATTGTAGATGGAGAAATTCCAAGTGCCATAGAACCGGCGGTCAGCGCGGCGTTTGGGGGTATATTCGGCCGAGAGGTCGAGGCGGTGGTAATCGGGGATCCGCCCATTGTTGCGGCCCGAGTAGTCGATCACGGCAATGCCGTCCACCACGTAGCGGGTGTTGGGCAGGGTAATGGGCCGCCCAGTTTGGTAGGTAAAGTTGGCCGAAACGGTCCACTTGGGGCTCAGCTCATAGCTCAAGAATGCCGTAACGCGGTGGGGCTGGTCGAAGTTGGCCGCGTACCATTCGCCGTTGTTGATGGTTTCCTCGGCAAAGGTGCCCACCACCTTGCGCTCGGTGCGCGAGTAGGTGTAGCTGGCCCAGCCGGTGAGGCGGCCCTTGTTCTTTTTGACCTGCAATTCCACGCCATAGGCCCGGCCAATGCCACTGAGCAGGTCGGCTTCGAGGTAGCGGTTGAGCAGCAGGTCGGCCCCATCCTTGTAGTCGACTTGGTTCAGAAACTCCTTGTAATAGGTCTCCACCGAGGCTTCGTAAGTATTGTCCCTAAAGTTGCGGAAGTAGCCCAAGGCCACTTGGTCGGCAATTTGGGGCCGGATAAAGTTGCTGGAGGCGGCCCAGACATCAAACGGCAAGGCGGCAGTGGTGTTGGACACCAGGTGCAGGTATTGGCGCATCCGGTTATAGCTGAACTTGACCGACTGGCGGTCATTGATGGTATAATTGACAGCCAAGCGCGGTTCGGGGCCGTGGTACTGGGCGATGGCCTGGCCCCGGCCATATTGTACCGTGTCGATAATGGTGGTGCGGTCCATGGGCACGCCCTCGCGGTAGCGCGGCACAGCCCGGGGGCCATAGTTGCCAAAGAACGAGTAGCGGATGCCGTATTGTACCGTCAGTTTGTCGCCCAGCTTCGATTCCGCGCTCAGGTAGGCGGCGGGCTCCAGCGCATATTGGTCGGGGATAATGACGGGGCGCAGGTTCAGGCTGCCCTTGGCTTCTACCCGGGCCGGGGTAAAGGTGTAGTAGGTATTGCTGAGGCCAAAGTTGAAGGTGTGCCGGTCGGAAGCATAAAAGTTGAAATCGGCTTTTTGTTGGAACAGGCGGATCCGCGAGCGCCACACATAGGAGTCCGTGCCGGCGGGCAGGTCGAGCTGGTAGCCGTAATCGCTGTACAGGGCGGTAAAGTTGGCAAACAACCGGTTGGAGAACAGGTAGTTCCAGCGGATCGTGCCAGTGCCGTTGCCCCAACTGAAGCCCACGTTTTGTTGGAACCGGAACACATCGCGCCCAAAGTAGCCCGAGGCGTACAACCGGCTGCGGTCGTTGAACCGGTAGTTGACCTTGGTGTTGAGGTCGTAGAAATAGCCGATACTGCTCCGCACGTTGGGGTTGGCCGCCAAGCGGGTGAACACGTCGGCGTAGCTGCGCCGGCCGCTCACCAAGATGCTCATCCGGTCTTTGATCACGGGCACCTCGAGCGTGAGGCGACTAGACACCAGGCCCAGGCCCCCGCGCCCGGCGAACTGCTTGCTGTTGCCCTCGCGCTGGCGAATGTCCAGCACTGACGACAGGCGGCCGCCGAACTCGGCAGGGATGCCGCCCTTGAGCAGTTTCACGTCCTTAACGGCGTCGGCATTGAACACCGAGAAAAACCCAAACAAGTGCGAAGAGTTGAACACCGGGGCCTCGTCGAGCAGGATCAGGTTCTGGTCGATGTTGCCCCCGCGCACGTTGAAGCCCGAGGCACCCTCGCCCACAGTGGTCACGCCGGGCAGCATCAAGATGCTCCGCACCACGTCCACCTCGCCCAGCAGGGCCGGCACGCGCTTAATGGTTTGCACGTCGAGCTTGGCCACGCTCATCTGGATTTCTTTCACGTTCTGGTCAGCGGCCTCGGCCACCACCTCTACAGTTTCCAGCTCTTTTTGGTCGGCCGTTACGTCAATGTTGAACTTTTGGTCAGCGTTGAGTTCCAAGGTAAATTTCTGGGTTTGGTAGCCCACGTAGCTCACCACCACGGTGTACTTGCCCTTGGGCACGGAGATGGAGTAAAAACCATACACATTGGTGCTCTGGCCGGTGGCCAATTCTTGGAGGTAAACGCTGGCCCCGACCAAGTCTTCGCCAGTGGCGGCGTCCTTCACATTGCCGCTCAGGGTCACCTTGCCTTGGGCAAAAGCAGCGGGGAGCAGAACGAGGGTGAGGAGGAAAGTAAGAATGACGATGAATAAATTTCTCATTACTGTTGGATTAGGAGATGCAATGGGCCCTCTGGCCGTTTTTCGGGAACAAGACAAACGGCGGGCGGGTTACCCCTACGCAGGCGGGAGCTTTTTTTGGAAAATAGAGAAAATATCCAGTGGCGGGCCCCGAACAAGGCCGCCTTGGCGTAGAAGTGAAGTCCACAAATGTACTGGCGGAGAAGAGGGGCGAGCCAGCCAACCCGATCCAGAAAACGGTACCGATTGTCCATTGGCTTTTCCCGATCGGCCAATCGTGCAAATCCACTAGTTGCCAAGCCATTGGGCGC
>JAYUVL010000385.1:0-9823 GCA_043754075.1 Cytophagales bacterium
CAAAAAATACGCATTCACGGGCAATTTCATGTTCCGATACAACCGCCGCGTGAACGAAGTGCCCGGCCGGTTGGAAAATTCGGTCGTGAACGATTTCAACGTCACTTGGTCGCACACCCCCCAGAGCAAGGGCAACGGGCGGTTCAGCGCCAGTGTGAATGCGGGCACCAACACGTATGGGCGCAACAATGCGCCATTGGTGCAAAATTTTCAGTCATCGGCCTTCAACTCAAATATATCGTACAATTACACTTTTGCGGGTACGCCCTTCACGGCTGGGGTCAACCTCCGCCACGAACAAAATGTGGTGAGCAAGATCGTCAGCATATTCCCCGAAGCCAATTTTGGGATGAGCCGCATCTATCCGTTCAAAGGCAAAAACTCGAACAGCAAGTCGATCCTGAGCCAGTTGAACGTTTCCTATACTGGCCGGGCGCGGGCCGTAGTGACCAACCGCATCCAGGATGTCCGTTTCCCTTTCCTCACCCCCCGGGGCGATGTGCTGCCCGGAGACACCCTGCCTTTCAACGCGGCCAACTTGACCCGCATCTTCAACGAAGCCCAGATCGGGGCCCAGCACGATATACCGATTTCAACGTCCATTACCTTGGCCAAGTATTTTAACATCAACCTTTCGGGCCAATACAATGAGACTTGGTACCCTGAGCGCTACAATTTTCGGCAAGTGGATGCCATTTTTCGCACCGGATCCAACAACCCCACCGATAGCATTTACCGTTTTGCGGTAGATACCCTGCGCGGCTTCTCCCGCTTCTATCGGTATAGCTTCAGCACGGGCATCCAAACCCGGTTGTACGCTTTTTTCTACCCCAAGATCGGACGGGTGGCCGCCATCAGGATGACGATCAACCCCAATGTTAGTTTTAGCTATAACCCGGATTTTGGCGACCCGAGCTTTAGGTTTTACCAACAAGTGCGCACTGACAACAATCGGGTCACGGTGCCGGCCCAACAATCGCGCTACACGGGCATCTACGGAACGCCGCAAACCGGACGCGCTGGGGCCATCAGTTTTGGCCTCACCAATACCTTGGAAATGAAGCTCAAGCCCAAAGAAGACACTACTGGCTTGACCGACGACAAGAAAAAAGATAAAAAAGACAATAAAGTTACTTTATTGGACAACATCAGTTTCAATACCGCCTACAACCTAGCCGCCGATTCTTTCCAATTGGCCCCGTTCAATATTTCGGCCCGGACGAACCTGCTCAAAATCTTTAACGTCAGCTTTGGGGCCATCTTGGATCCCTACCATTGGCAACTCCAAGGGGTGAGTGAAGGCGCCGGGACCCGACAGGTGCAGCAGCGACGGACCCCGGAGTTTGCGTGGCAGAAGGGAGGCGGATTGGGCACCCTCAGCAGTGCCAACATGGCCGTCAGTGCCCAGTTCAAACCGCCCCAGGCCAAAAAAGAGCTGGAAAGCAAAAATGCCAGCGAGGTTGAGAATGACTTTATCAACCGCAACCGCCACCTCTATGTCGATTTTAATGTGCCGTGGTCGCTCAGTGTGAACTATAACCTTTCTTACAGTCGGCAGGGCTTCCAGCCGGGCAGCATCGTCCAGACCTTGAGCTTCAATGGCGATGTGAGCGTTACCAAAAAATGGAAAGTGCAATTCAACTCGGGCTATGATTTTACCGAAAAAGCCGTGAGTTTCACCCAGTTCACCATCACCCGGGACCTCCATTGCTGGGACATGAACATCAGTTGGATCCCGTTTGGCCCCCGCGCGGGCTACACGCTGGACATCAACGTGCGCTCCTCCATCCTGCGCGACTTAAAACTCAGCCGCCGGAACCTTTGGTATTTCCGCTAGGCTCCGCTTGGATATTTTCCGGGGAATGGTGATATTGGCCCCCAATTCACCCCTAGATGATGAAACAGTTGATTGTCCCTTTTTTGCTCCTCTTTTCGGCCTGTCGGCCCACTGCTGAGCAAGGAAACGCCACTGGCCAGCCGGCAGCCCCGGCCAACGTATTAACGGCCATTGAAGCGGTCAGGGCGCGGTATGCCCCCGATGGCCGGGTGGCCTGGTTCAAAGTGACCGCCAAAACCAGCGGGGACAGTCTTTTGATCACGGGCGCCACCAACCTGCCCGTGGCCCGGCAAGCGTTGGACAGCGCCCTAAAAGCCAGTGGCACAAAGTATTACAACCAAGTGGAACTACTCCCCGCCCAAGTGCTGAACGGTCAGATTGAGGCCGTGGTCAATGTATCGGTGGCCAATCTCCGCAGCCAACCCAAGCACGCCGCCGAACTGGCCACCCAAGCACTGCTGGGCACTCCCCTCAAAGTTTGGCAGAAAGAAGGGGGCTGGTACTTGGTCCAAACTCCGGATCACTACTTGGCGTGGGTGGATGGTGGGGCCATCGTGCGGCAATCACCCGCCGATTTGGCCGTTTGGCTCGGGGCCGGAAAAGTCATTTTCACCCCGCTCTACGGCCAGTCTTACACCAAACCCGATGCCAGCGCGCAATCGGTGGGCGATCTGGTGGCTGGCAACATCCTGTTGGCCATTGGTTTGGAGCGTGGCTACGTGAAGGTAGCTTACCCCGATGGCCGAACTGCCTACCTCAAAGCCACTGAATGTGAGCCACTTGACAGTTGGTTGGCTTCGCGCCGGCCCACCGGCGCCAATTTGGTCGGCAGTGCCAAACGGCTCCTCGGCCTGCCTTATCTTTGGGGAGGCACCTCGACCAAGGGCGTAGATTGCAGCGGATTCACCAAAACCGCTTATTTCCTCAACGGCTTGGTCATTCCCCGCGACGCCTCCCAGCAGGTGCACACGGGCGAAGCGGTGGATACGGTCGGCCATTTTGCCCAGCTCCGGCCCGGCGATCTGGTGTTTTTTGGCAAAGCCGCCACCGACAGCACCAAAGAAAAAGTAATCCACGTGGGGATGTGGATCGGGGGCAGCGAGTTTATCCATGCCTCCAACATCGTGCGGGTGAGCAGCATGGATGCCCATGCCCCCAACTATGATGCCTATGAGCACAAACGGTTCCTCCGGGCCCGGCGCTTGCTCACCGAACGGCCCGAGGACGGCATTTTCCCAGTTGGGCAAGTGTTTGTGAAGCTGAAATAGGGAGATGGTGGTTTTGCCCATCGTTGGGATGGCCAGCCAGCTTGTGCCAATGAAACGAGGCGAAATCTGCTCCCTTGCTCAATTCAGGAGAGCACTGTGCCAAAAAAATACCACAACCGGGGCCCCTAGCCGGGCCAGCTAGGGCAAGTCACTCCTGTAGATAAAAAAATCGGAATATTCGTCATAATCTACGATATTGACACAAAATCGGCAAAAGGGTTGCCGGAGGTAACGTTTTTGGGGGGATGTTATTTTGTGCTCAAACCGGACCGCCCGGTGCCAATGGCCCGAATAACGCTATTTCAAGCTGGCCAGCCCATTCTCAAACCATACCTGGCAAACCAAGGTTCTTTGTACGCGGCTCTCCACGCTGGGTTATTGCGCCAGATCGAGCCCTGATTTTGGGCCTTGATCAATATTTACCCCCCTTCGGACAGTATTTACCCCCTTTCGTCCTTTTTTTGATTTTCGGATTAATCTATCCCCTACTTTTGTTTCACACAAGAACAAAAGATAAACCTGTTGTGGTATTCGGTTCCTCCTTTTGTCTCACGCGCAAGGTTCCCGTTCATGCACCCTATCATTGGGGGACAATTGTTGCGTTACCTGCTTTAATGGATGCTCATGGTCTAGGCGTATTTCGCCTTGGGGTGAATCCTTATAACCCTACTACATTGTTATTTTTGGCTCAATGGCCAATCGTCTGGATTTGGCCACCATTTAAGGAGGAAAAGCCGAATCGTGGCACGAAAAACCAATAGATCGGCCAAGGAGCCAATCGTTAATTGGGCTGGGTTCAACGCTACCAGATTGAGCACCATTTCAAACCAAATAGTATCAACTTTACACCACCAAACCCAAAATACCGAAGATTTTATTTTCTTGGTTTATTTATCTGCAAAAAAATGAAAAACACCTCTACTTTTCTCTTTAATCTCGTTCTGGCCGCAACGATCCCTTGTTTGGTTGGCTGCGGATCTTCCTCGGCTACCGATACCAAAACTGCTCTTGCTAAGGCGGCAATGCCTGTCATGACCAATCCCCGGTTTGCCATCGCCCCCGACTATTACGCCGAGTCGGCCGAGAAAGCACTGGTTCACCTGAGCAAATTTGAATTTGATGCTTGGGAAGCCATGCTGTCTGATGGTGTCCAGTTTAATTTTCCGGATGGTGATGTGGACACCCGCACCAAATTGGTAGGCAAAGCTGCCGTGGTAGGCTGGTGGAAGAACTGGAAACAAACTTCGGGCGCAACCTCCATGACCATGAGCGAGTTCAACCATTTCCCCCTCGAGGTGACCAGCCAACTCAAGGCAGGTGCCCAGCCTGGCATGTATGTGATTTCTTACCTGTCCAATAACCTAGTTTATGGCGACAAATCAATTAGGCTTCGCATGAATTTTACTACCCGCTTTGATGCCAACAAAAAAATAATGGCCTATACTACTTATTACGACCGCTCACCGATTATCAAGTTGACCGGCAAAAACTCGCTTGAAACCAATTAGGCCAAATAGGCAGATGTCCTACACTTAGTTAGCAACCTTTTTTGGGATAGTAAAGCACCCATTACTTTAAAAATCGTCCAAAAACCAATAATAGCCGCCAAAACAAAATGATCTTGGCCCGCCCGTTGCGTGGAGTCTGCACCTCCCGCAGCGGGCACAAGGGCCGAAGTGTAAGAAGGAAGGCTGCATTTTTTTGACCGTTCCCATAGTAGCCCAAATGAAGGGTTTTGAAAAAGGGGAATTGACCAAGTTTCACAACGCCGCCGATGGCAACCGTGCTGCCTATTATCGAATGGCAGAATTTTGGTTTGCTAGCGCGGAAGCTATGCAAACAACGATGCGGGCACCCGAGGGACAGGCAACGGGTGCCGACCTCGCTAATTTTGCCACAGGGGGGGTAATACTGTTAACAGGTACAGTGGGGTAACGATGAATTATAATACTCTCATTGATATTGATTTAAGATTCGCATCCATTAGAGTAGTACTTTATTGGGTGGAAGTAATAATTGTATAGAGGAGCACTTACTTACAAATAAGTCTAAAAAAGTAACAAACCGGCGCAGAAACATAAATAGGAGCATTTTTGCAGTGGATCTACTACACACTATCGGCTGTTTTATGAATTTACCAAGTACTCCTTTCTATAGCAACGATTATCAAAAGTAAAATTTACAAACACGGTCTGACGTTTTCAAAAACGTCACTTCTATTGGTGACCTCGGTGAGAGTTTAAAGTTTCACGGCTCTGTAGAATAGTTTAAAATACCAAGCTTTTTGACTTGAAAAAGTACAAAAGGCGATGCCGGCAACCTTCTATTCCGGGCGTTGTTTGGCCAAAATACTAGCGTGGAACGTAATTTTAAACAACCTCTGAGAGTTGACCACGCTCAACAACTATCGGCGGCAAGGCTTTTATGTCATTTCTAGAAAAGAACTCTTACCTTATAGATACAAGGTGTCCGATGCAACACTATAAAACTCTTATGGAACATTTATTTTTAAGAACGAAATATCTAAGTAGAACTCTAAAATTTAAACACCATGAAAAGGCGAGATTTTTTGAAAAATACTGTGCTATCCGCTATCGCGATAAGCACTACGGGTTTTGTCCGTTTTGACGGCAAGCAATATGTCGGCGATTGCGCTACCACGTCTGACATACTTGGTCCATTTTACCGGCCCGACAGCCCTATTCGCAAAAGCCTTGTCATCAAAGGCGAAAAAGGGAACCCGGTTGAATTGTTGGGCAAGGTGCTGCACAACGATTGCGCAACACCCTACAAAAATGCCAAAATAGAACTCTGGCATTGCGACGGAGACGGCATTTACGACAATGAATCTGCCGATTTCAAGTACCGAGGCACCACTTATTCCGACAAGAAGGGCAATTATTCTTTTAAGACCATTTTGCCCGTCCCTTACGGCAGCGGCAATAATTATCGCCCCGCCCATTTTCACATGATGATTACTGCCGAAGGTTATCAACCGTTGGTTACGCAACTTTATTTTACGGGCGACCCTTGGATCGAGAAAGACAGTGGTGCTTCTTCGCCTGCGTCCAAAAAACGAATTTTAGGGGTGGAAACCTTGAAAAATGGTTCCAAAAAAGTGGAGTACTCTGTCGGTTTGGCTAAAAAACTCATAGCTGAACCCGCAGGTTTGGGGCTGATGGTCGGAACGTATATCAAAGAAACGGACAGCAGCAAAACAAGGGAATTGTTCGTCAATGACCATCAATTGTGGATAAAGGGCAATAAGCAGAACGGTATGCCATTCGGGTTGTCCTTTGAATTTATCGGGAACAATACTTTTGTTTTTTCTGGTATGCCCGCCGAGCAACTGACTTTCTATTTTGATTTTTTGGATTACGGCCAGATCAAAATGACGGAAACATACACCAACGACAAGAAGGAAAAAAAAGTAACAGTTTGGGTACGGCAGATGTAAGAAGAGTATTTTCTTCATATTTCCCTATCTTTAAAATCAGATAATTTGAGTATGTTTTGGATTTGCAAATATTCAATTTGCGAATATTTAATTAAAGTCATCTGTTTTTCAAGTCTTTGACGTTGGAATGGTTGAGTTCGGGGAAGGGTTATGGTTATTTAGCGCAAGCACTAGCCAATCACAACGCGGCGATTCATTTTAACTAATTGACTATCGTGACTTTAAAATTCTAAAACATACTCTTCATTTTATTTTTAAAAAATGAAAAAAACAATCTTAACGACCGTCCTTATCGCACTGCTCAATGTGCTTGTTTGCCATGTTTTCGCCCAAACCCCGATGATTTACGATGTGGGGGGGGCGGGTGGGCGGGTGATCGACCCGGAAACCAAACCAGATGCCACCAGAAATGTGGGCCTAGGTCGATATGCCATCGCTACTGATGTAAGCCCTGCCAAACTGGGCCAGGCCGATTTGCGGGTGAACGAACAGCGGATTTTAAGCCGCATTAATGAGCTGGGGAAGATTGGCCGGGACGAACAAGGGCGTGGCTATCGAGTGGCCTATACCAAAGGCGATATAGCAGGAAGGGCGTGGTTAATGGAATTGATGAAAAAGGCGGGCCTTGAAGTAAGCATTGATGCAGGTGGAAACATCATTGGCAAACGCCAAGGAAAAAATCCATCCCTGAAACCCATCGCCTTTGGGTCGCATATCGATATGGTGCCCGATGGAGGCAACTACGATGGCCCATTGGGTAGCATAAGTGCCCTCGAAGTGATTGAAGTTCTGAACGAAAAGAAAATGACCACCAACCACCCCCTTGAGGTGTTGATTTTTCAGAATGAAGAAGGAGGTTTGGTCGGGAGCAGAGCCATGACCGGCAATCTGGCCAAAGAGGATTTGTCCCAAAAAAGTACCAGTGGCTTAACCTTGGGCGAAGGCATTAAAGCAATCGGGGGCGATCCAGCCCGATTGGCGGCCGCCGCCAGAAAAAAGGGGGATTTGGCCGCTTTTCTGGAAATCCACATTGAGCAGAGCAAAGTGCTGGAAACCCGTAAGATGGATGTAGCAATCGTAGAAGGAATAGTCGGAATTAGTGATTGGGACATTACCGTGACCGGAATAGCCAACCACGCCGGAAGTACGCCCATGAACGATCGGCAAGATGCCCTCATTGCGGCTGCCAAGTTGGTTTTGGCCGTCAACGAAGTGGTCAATAGTTATGACGGCGCCCAAGTGGGCAGTGTGGGGAAAATGGCCGTGCTACCCGGGGCGCCCAATGTCATTCCGGGAAAAGTCACGATGAGCCTGCAAATGCGAGATTTATCGCAAGAGAAAGTCATGAAAATGTTTGCCGACATTGAAAAACGGGCCGCCCAAATAGCCAAGGAAACCCGGACTGAAATCGCATTTGCCCACCTCAGAAGCTCCACCCCGACCATCACCAACCAGAAAATTCAGGAGAAGATGATGCAGACGGCAAAATCCTTGGGCCTTTCCTGCCTCAAAATGCAAAGCGGGGCAGGCCATGACACGCAGGAAATGGCGCGATTGGGGCCGGTGGGCCTGCTTTTTATCCCCAGCAAAGGAGGGATCAGCCATAACCCCAAGGAGTATTCCTCGCCTGCCGAAGTGGCCAACGGCGCCAATGTATTGCTACAAACAATTTTAGCAATCGATCAGGAGTTCTGAGGCGATTGGATACCGGCCAACGCTTGATTGGTGGAAGGCAAAACGGAGATTCATCATCAACACACAATAAAACAATGAAAAACAAAAAAATAACCCTCCTGTTTATCGCACTCATCAGTGTGTTTTCGGTCAATACCTTTGCCCAAGCACCTGTTATTTACGATGTGGTGCTATCGGGTGGGCGGGTGATAGACCCCGAAACCAAACTCGATGCCATCAGAAATGTTGGTATTCTAAACAACCGCATTGCCCAAATCAGTGCTGAGCCTTTGCGGGGAAAAGAAACCGTCAATGTGAGTGGTTTAGTGGTAGCTCCTGGGTTTATTGACCCGCATATTCACGGCGTGAGTAACAAGGAACAGGAATACCAATTGCACGATGGCGTTACCACTGCCTTGGAATTAGAATTGGGCATACCGTTTTTGAGTGAGTGGTATGCTTCCCGCCAATCAAAGGCCCTCATCAATTATGGAGCAAGTGCCAATTGGGGCTTTGCCCGGATTCAGGCTTTGGCAACCTATCCAAAAGAAATGTTAGAATTGAAGCAAGCCGCCACGAATGGAAGCATTAACAATGAGATAACCCAGAGTACCATGGGGCTTTCGTATGACAAAACGCTTGGGGCAGGACAGACTCAAACCATGTTGACCAACATCAAAACCGACTTGTCGGCGGGTGGCATCGGCATTGGCGTATTCATTGGCTATGTGCCCGGGGCCACACCCGAAGAGATTTTCCGAGTGTATCAACTGGCAGGAGAAATGCAAGCAACTATTTTTAGCCATGTCCGTGAGCCAAACCTTGCCGCCGTTCAGCAGGCAATCTCTGATGCGGTACTGACCAATGCTCCGTTGCACCTTGTCCACCTGAACAGCATGACTTTGGGACAAATCCAAGTGGGCATCGAGATGGTACAGACCGCCCAAAAAAGAGGGTTCAACATCACGACCGAAATGTATCCCTATACGGCAGCTTCGACAGGACTATGGAGCAATATGTTTTCCGAAGGCTGGCAGCAGCGGCTGAGCATGGACTATCAAGACCTCCAGTGGGTCGCCACGGGCGAAAGGCTTACCAAAGAAACGTTTGAAAAATATCGGAAAACAAAGGGAACGGTCATCCTGCACATGATGAAGCCCGAATGGATCAGGGCAGGTATTGGCGAGAAGGGCGTAATGATTGGTTCAGACGGAATGACTTACGCGCAATTGGCCCACCCACGCACCGCAGGTACATTTGCAAGGGTATTAGGTAAATATGTGCGAGAAGACAAAGTACTGGATTTGCCGACTGCCATTGAGAAAATGACCTTTTTGACTGCCAAGATGCTGGAAAAAGTAGCGCCCACAATGCGGTTTAAGGGCAGGATTCAAATAGGTATGGACGCTGACATTACCATTTTCAACCCCAATACGGTGATTGACAAAGCGACCTTTGAAGAAGGGCTAAAATTCTCTGAAGGCATTGAACATGTAATGGTAAATGGCAGTTTTGTGTTAAAAAATGGAAAGACCGTAAGCAATGTTTTTCCCGGACAGGCGGTGTATGGGAAGTTTAAGAAGTAAA
>JAYUVL010000386.1:0-9223 GCA_043754075.1 Cytophagales bacterium
CCCACCCAAGCTCACCTGCCCGCTCACGGTGCGCTCGTTGTTGACCGACGACCAGCGCGTAAAGGCGCTGCCGTTGAACAAAAGTTTGTCCGACTCCGAAAACGCCGGAGTGCGGGTAAAAAAGTGCATTACCCCGCCCAAGGCATCGGAGCCATAAATGACAGACCCTGGGCCAAATACCACCTCCGTTTTGTCCAACATGTTGGGATCCAAAGTAAGCACGTTTTGCAAATGGCCACCCCGGTAAATGGCGTTGTTCATCCGCACACCATCCACCACGAGCAGCACTTTGTTGCCCTCAAAGCCGCGCAATACTGGGCTGGCCCCACCCGCCTGGCTCATCTGGACAAAAACATTACCCGTTTGTCGCAACAAATCACCCGCCGTCTGGGGATTGTTGAACGCGATTTGCTTGGCAGTGATGGTCTCCACTTTGTTGGGCAAGTCAGCTTTGGTCTCATTGGTCCGGTTGGCCGAGAAAACCAACTCGTCAAGATTGACCACTTTTTCCACCATAAAGAAAGTGGCTCCAATTTTTTCCAAATCTCGTTTGGTAGTTTTGCCAGTTTGGAAAGTAATGTGGGAAAAAACCAAGGTATCATCGGCGGTGAACTTGTCCAAGTCGGCCGATCCACGCCCGTCGGTGACCACGCTGACTTGCTGTCGCTGGTCATAAATCAACACGCCAGAAATAGGCCGCAGGTCAGATTTGTCCATTACTTTAACTCGCTGGGCCCAAACCCCACCTACCAACCCAATCAAGGTTGCCAATAATAAAAAAAGTTGGCGCAAAAAAGTAAAGCACCTCATTGTTGAATAAACAAGTCTACATTGATACCTGGACACCTTCAAAAGTAATCAGGATTTCTAAAGTAAGGGCACTCTACCGCAAATCCCCGACTGTCTTTGTCATTAAAAGTGAAAGATTACCTACTTTTGCTTTGGCTAGGGCTAGTAGCATCAAGTGCACGGATGTCTTCGTCGATAAATCATCATCCTTTTTGACTATTTTATCCCAATTCATCACAATGCCGAGCAAACTAAACCCCAAACAGTGAATTTTTATCAATTATTTTTTCGACAACACACATTGAAAGAGGCTTTAATGGAATCGGTCATTTGCATAGATGGAGTGGTGGGAGCAGGCAAAAGTACGCTGGGAGCAATATTGGCCAAAGAAATGAATTTACATTTTTTCTTGGAACCAGTGGATAACAATCCTTTATTGGATAAATTTTACTATGATCAACAGCGATATAGCTTTCCATTACAGGTTTATTTTCTCAATAAGCGCTTCCGAATGTTGAAAGAAGCGGCCCTATTGCCCGGCTGTGTCATGGATCGGAGCATTTATGGCGATGTAATCTTTGCCAGGTTATTGACCCACGCCGGCAAAATGTCAACCGAGGAGTTTGATCTGTACGAAGAATTGCTCCACAATATGCTGGAACACATCAGCCGGCCCCGCCTGATGGTGTATTTGGACATTACGGTTGAAAATGCCGTGGCTCGGATCCACGAGCGGGGGCGCGATTATGAGCAAGTGGTGGCCCGGCAATATTGGGAACAATTGAGCGAACATTATACCGATTATTTTAGCCATTATAATTATTCCGATCTCTTGCGGATCGATGTGAACGGCCTTGACGTGCGCCACAGTGCCCAAGATCGCGCCCATGTATTGGGCCAGATCGAGACTCGGTTGGCAGAAACCGTCCCGTTGGCAGTTAAATAACTACTTGGTGTTTTGCCCCATCTGTATTTGCTTATCCCCTATTTTCACGAGTTGAAGCTTTTTTGCGCGTTGTTTTTGGGCCTATTTGGTGGGCATTGCCTTGCGCAAGCACAGCCCGGCACATCTACCCCAGACCGGTTGAAAAACGGTTTAAAGGAGGGGGTTTATAAATTTTTTTACCCCAATGGCCACATCCAACAATCGGCCACTTATCACCAGGGCCAACCCCTGGGCAAGTGGAAGATCCATGATTCGTTGGGTCGCTGTCGGGCCGAAATGGGCCGTTGGGGGCTGATCCGGCATGGGCCAGCGACCCTGTACGATCCAATCACTGGGAGTAAACTACTGGAAATGAGCTATCTGGCCGATTTGCCCGAGGGAAAGTGGCTGGCCTATCACCCCGGTGGCGACCCGGCCCTGCAAGGTTGGCTCCGGGACGGCACGCCCCACGGCACTTGGCGGGCCTTTGCCCCGGACGGCCAGCCGACTTGGCGGGCCAGCTTCCAAAACGGCCAGTTGGAAGGTAGCGTAGATAATTTTATTGATAGTCTTTGCCGCAATCAACAAGCCATTTATGCGCAGGGCAAAATCATCAATGTCAATTACCTAGGGCCATTGGCCAAAAAAGCGCCCCCCGCCGGAGCCCTCCAAAACGGTCAGGGCAATCGGTGGTTTTATGCGGCAAATGGCCAACTACGGGCCCAAGCTACTTATGTGGACAGTTTGCTCCAAGGCGATTTCACTTTTCTGGACGATTCGCAGCGGGTCTATTTGCGCCTGCCCTACCGCCGGGGCCAAGCCAGCGGCCAATGGCGGGCCCTTTATGCCAATGACACGCTGGCGCACGAGGGCACACTGGTCGACGGGCAATTGACTGGCAAATTTACCCAATATCGTGCGGATGGCAAATTGCTCATTCAAGGTGAGTATCAAACCAACCAGGAGGTCGGCAATTGGCAAAGTTATCATGCCAATGCCCGTTTGGCCAGCCAATATCAGTGGGTCAACGGCCAGATCGAGGGCAGGGCGTTGGCGTTCCATCCCGACGGGATCGCAGTGGCAGCCCAAGGACAATTCCTGCACGGCGAGCCAATTGGCCACTGGGAATTTTTCTCCCCCGAAAAAACCAAATTGGCAGAAGGCAACTTAACGGCCACTGGGCCAACCGGGCCGTGGAAATTCTACTTTGCATCGGGCCAACTGGCCAGCCAAGGCACTTTTACCGCTGGCCAGCGCACGGGCGCATGGCGAATCTATCACCCAGCGAGCAATGTGACACAAAGCGCCGGAACCTACCGCCATGATCAAATGCACGGAGAATGGCAACATTTTCACCCAAACA
Source organism: Cytophagales bacterium (assembly GCA_043754075.1). GTDB lineage: Bacteria > Bacteroidota > Bacteroidia > Cytophagales > Thermoflexibacteraceae > JALONO01. Next base: position 3,078 of record JAYUVL010000386.1, read on the forward strand.
GCCAATTGGCCCAGCAGGAAGTGTGGGACAGCGGCAAGCTACAAACTGTCGGGAATTGCTACACCGCCAGTGGCAAGGAACTCGACCCAGGCTCGCTCCTGCAAGGCACAGGAACCCGGTTCACCTACCACACGAACGGCAAACCGGCAGCCTCGGGCAATTTTAGCGCGGGCCTGCCCACGGGATACTGGCTGTACTTCGACGAAAAAGGCCGGCTCAGTGGTGAAGGGGGATTTAGCCAGGGGCTGCGCATCGGCCAGTGGCGCTGGTATCACCAAGGCAAACTGGAAGCCGAGGGCCACTATGACCGCGACCTGCCGGTGGGTCAGTGGAAAATATTTGATGCCAAAGGCCGCCCAACCAAGGTCATTTCCTTTTGAATTGCCCAGCGATCGATCAGAAAATCTGCCTAAGAGGGGATCAAACTTGGCGGATGAGCCAGCACTTGCTACTGGGCTGGCTGGGGTTTTTCCATTACTGTGCCGCATTTTTGGCAAGTGCACAGAGCCTGCGTGCTATAAAATTTCTTCATTAATGGCGGTAATTGATTGACAATATCGGTCAGGCCAAAATACTCTTCGTACAATTTATGGCCACAATTTTCACAAAACCACAAAAAACCATCCTGCTCACCCGGCCGGCGGTAGCGCTCAATCACCAGCCCGACCGTGTTGGCCTTGCGTTGGGGTGAATGCGGCACTTTAGGCGGCAGCAGAAATATCTCTCCCTCGCGGATGGGAATATCCACTGGGTTGCCATCTTCAATCACTTTGAGGACAATGTCACCCTCAACTTGATAAAAAAACTCTTCGCCTTCATTGTAGTGGTAATCTTTCCGGGCATTGGGGCCACCCACCACCATGACGATGTAGTCACTGTTGTCATGAAAAACCTGCTGATTGCCCACGGGAGGCTTCAGCAAATGACGGTGATCGTCAATCCATTGTTTGAAATTAAAGGGCCGGGTGATGGGCATATTGTCTATAAGTTGATGAAAATGGAGAAGCAGACTAGTTGGCCAACGCTGGGGCCAAGTTAAACCCTTTTTTCAAAAACGACGGGGATCAAGCACGTCCGATTTTTTTCAAATCAGCGATCACTTGGCCCGGATCGGCCGCGCTAAACACAAAATTGCCGGCGACCAACACATCGGCCCCCAACTCGATCAAGGCGGCTGCGTTTTGCTGGTTCACGCCACCATCGATCTCGATCAGGAGGGCCGGGTGAAGTTGATGGGCCATTTGGCGCAGCTTGCGTACTTTTTCCAATGTTTGGGCGATGAACTTCTGTCCCCCAAAGCCAGGGTTGACCGACATGAGGCACACCAGATCCAGATCAGGCAGCAGATCCTCGAGCACCTGCACCGGGGTGTGTGGGTTGAGGGCCACGCCCGCCCGGCAGCCCAACTCGCGGATTTGCCCGATGGTGCGGTGCAAATGGGGGCAAGCTTCGTAGTGGACGGTCAGGCCGCTGGCCCCGGCCCGGTGGAACTCGGCCAAATATTTCTCGGGCTGGACGATCATCAGGTGGACATCGAGCGGTTTGTGGGCGTGCCGACCAATGGCAGCGCATACCGGCAGGCCAAACGACAAGTTGGGCACAAATACGCCGTCCATGATATCGACATGGATCCAATCGGCCTGGCTGTGGTTCAGCATTTCCACTTCGCGCTGTAAGTTGGCAAAGTCGGCCGAGAGAATGGAAGGGGCGATGTAGGTCATTTTCAAGAAATGGCTTGGGCGAACAAGTCGCGGAATCTTTGCAATATATCGGTCATGGAAGGAACCAAGGCCGAGGCAATAGTGATGACAAATATATAAATTTTTTTCACAACAATATATGTGTAAGATGTTGCCAGCAGGTTTTGTTCGTTCAACACGCCCGACGCAATGAGCAACTGGGTAAAGAAGCCCAAGGTGACCGCATATTTGAACACGGCAAACACCAAACCCATAAAGTTGTCGAACCCTTCAAACACCTGAATCCCCAGCCCCACCACCTTTTTGCCCACCCAATGCACCGCCCCCACCACTAGGCAATAGAACAAAAAGTAGAACAAGAAAGCACCCACTTTGGGCACCGTCAAGCCGAATCTTTCGGCGACTTGGCCCAGCAAAGCAGTGACGAGCCACATGCCAAAAAACAGGGCGAACAACAACATAAAAAGCGCAAGGACCTCGGCAAAAAATCCTTTCTGAAACCCCTTGTAGCCCCCCCAGCACAACAAGAAGGCAACTATAACATCCAGAACAGGGAGGGAAGTATCCAAATAGCTGCCCATGATACCTAAGCCAAGAGGGTTTTGACAAGCGCCGAAACTACTTTACCATCGGCTTGGCCGGCCAGTTCTTTGGTGGCCACCCCCATTACTTTGCCCATGTCCTTGGCCGAAGTAGCCCCCACCCGCGCAATGATTTCGGTCAGCCGGGCCTTGGTTTGTTCCTCTGAAAGCATTTTGGGCAGGAACCGCTCGATCACGGCCAATTCCTCCAATTCCACTTTGAGCAAATCGGCGCGGCCCTGTTGCTCATAAATGGTGGCCGAATCCCGGCGTTGCTTGGCTTCTTTGACCAGCAGTTTCATTTCCGATTCTGCCGACAGGCCACCCACTTGGCCCTCGGCAGTTTCTGCCAACAATATTTTGGACTTGATCGATCGCAATGCCTGAAGGGTTCCTTTGTCTTGCGATTTCATGGCCACTTTGATTTCTTCGTCGATGCGTTGTTTTAGGCTCATTGCAGTTTTCGTCTTGAAGTTCTCAATTTTTTAACGGTAAATGGATTAGAATTTGCGCCAAAATGGATTTTTCTATATTTTTTTACAAATAATCAATAGCATCTGAAGAATCTGATGCCGTCCAATCAGCCCTCGCTGGGCCAAACCGCCTGCCCTATTCTGGTGGGACAATCAATCAGTCATTTTTGGTTCCGTAAAAAAACATAAACAGTATCAGCAAACTTATTGACATACCGCCTAGCTTTAACGGCCATCCCATTTTGGTGCAACAAATAATCTCACGCATTGATTCGGGTTATCCACTAAAACTTAACCTAACTTTGCTTTCAAATGAATGATACATTAAGTTAAACTTTTAGTTTAAAGATCGCTTCGCAAATATAACATAATCAGCTTAAAACAAAATATTGGAATGACAAAATTGAGCGTCAACATCAATAAAATGGCCACCCTGCGCAACGCCCGTGGGGGAAATAACCCCAACTTATGCCAAGTGGCCCTCGATTGTGAACGGTTTGGGGCCCAAGGAATTACGGTGCATCCCCGGCCCGACGAGCGGCACGTCCGCTACGCCGATGTGTTTGAACTCGCCAAAGTGGTCACCACGGAATTTAACATTGAGGGCAACCCCAAGCAAGGGCAGTATTTGGAGATTGTGCTCGCCGTGAAGCCCGCTCAAGCCACCCTCGTGCCCGATGCTGAGGGCGCGGTCACTTCCAATGCCGGCTGGGACACTGTGGCCAACGAGGCTTACCTGACCGAAATCATCGGCGAACTGAAACAGCAGGGCATTCGCACCTCCATTTTTGTGGATCCGGTGGAGGCCATGATCGAGGGCGCGGCCAAAGTAGGCACCGACCGGATTGAGTTCTACACCGAAAGTTATGCCCAGCAGTTTGGACAAGATCCGGCCGACGCACTGGCCCCTTACCTGCGCTGCGCTGTTTTGGCCACCGAACTGGGCTTGGGCATCAATGCCGGGCACGATCTGGACCGGCGCAACCTTGGCTATTTGCACCAGCATTTACCGGGCCTGCTCGAGGTGTCCATTGGCCATGCGCTGGTGTGCGATGCACTTTATTTGGGGCTGGAAAACACCATTCGCCTGTACCGACGGCAATTGACTTAGCCAAAAGTTTGGCTCCGAGCAAACAAGCCCACTACAAAATGCGTTGTAACTTTGAAAAGCATCATCTACTAGATTTAATGTCCGACGAACAAAAAAATATAGGCAAGGCAATCGATGTTTCTTTGATTGACCTTGATAAAATGAGAGAAAAAACCACCGAAAACCCCGGGCTGTTGCCTTATGCGCACACAGTGGGCGGGGTGGCCATCAAGCCGGTGGACGAAGGGTCGATCAAAGCCAATGCCTTGGAGGCCATGTACCAGCAAACGGACATGCACATGCAGCAGATTTATGAGCAGATGCAAGTGCTGGCCCGCCAAGCCAAAGAAATCCAACTGCGCAAGGAGCTTTCCGAACGGATTTATGTGGCCCAAATGCGCTTCAACCCGTTGATTGGCCGTGAATATTACTTGTATGAACGCGGCGATGGCACCGATGTGCTCTCGCTGGTGGCCCCCCACGAATGGGGCCGCAGCCGGAGCTATCAGCGTTTTGTGGCCAAGGCCCGCTTGCTGGCCGACCATACTTGGGATGTGCTCGAGGCCCATTTTTAGCCTCAATCCCCTTAAATCAGTTTTGGAAAACGATTTCACATTCAGTCTTCGATAAGAGGCGGCCTTACACTTTAGCAGTGGGCCGCCCCTTTTTGTCCCCCCCCGATTTAGCGATCTCCGGCCGCGCTTGGCAAAAACTGCCCCCTTACAACTGCAACTCCCAAAAGTCGTTGGTGTTGGGGTAGCTGGCGGCCCTACTGGCATTGGGCCGCACCCCAAAACCCAAGCTCACGTACACCCGCGTGCCCAAAGGGCTGGGCCCCCATCAGAATGTTGCCCGTGCCAGAATAGTCGGTGAAGCGCTGCCAACAGTCGGCGGCAGGGTTGTATTCCCAGATGTTTTTCAGGCCGCGCACCGAAGCCAAGTTTTGCTCGGCCCCATACATGATCCAGTTCGGATACGCGACCCCGCCACTGCCCAATACCGTGAGCCGCCCGACTAGTTAGGCGCTTGAATGCCGGTCCCTCGGCCGTGGCCCGCAAGCTGATGGAGCTCACTCCACCTGTAATCTGCCAAGCTTCGAAGTTGCCCGACCTGGTGCGCATTTCCAGCACCCAAGCCAGTCGCCCGCCGTACAAAGCCGTCACATTGCCTTTGTAGAGCTATACTTCCTGCACCGCATCCGGGTTGACATTGGAAAAAAAACCAACAAGTGAGAGGTGTTGAATACGGGGGCTTGAGCCAGCAGCACCAAATTCTGGTCGGTGCGCCCACCGCTGACCTCACCCACTTTTCGCTGAGAAAGTACCCTTGGGCCATTGTTTTCCAATTGGGATTGGATAAATTGCCCTTTGGAACACGTCACGGCCCCAGCCGTCGGTTCTGCAAATGGGACTTGCCCGTTTTTTTGTTGAGCAATTTAACACAAGCCCTCATTACTTTTTGACAACTTCAATTTAAACCCACCCTTTTAACTTGAGTCTATCGTTTATGAACATGAAAAATCGTTGTTTGGCCCTGGTGGCATTCGCCTTGGTTCTCTGGCTGGTGGCATTGCGGCCCGCTATGGCCCAAAGCCGGCTCTATGAGTTGCGGATCTACACTGCCAGCCCGGGCAAACTGGAAGATGTGGTCACTCGCTTCCGCAAACATGCCATCAAATATTTTCCCAAATACAGTATGAAGCTGGAAGGCTTCTGGATCCCCACCGCCAACCAAGAAAACAAAGTTTATTGGTTGGTTTCTTATGATAACCGCGACGCCCGCGACAAAAGCTGGCAAGCATTCAGGGCGGACAAAGGTTGGCAAAAAGCAGTTAAAAAGTCGACCAAAAATGGGGAAATCGTAGCTAAAGTGGAAGAAGTGTTCCTTACTGCCACCGATTTTTCGCCCATCAATGCGGCTTCAGTTGGCAACAGAGTGTTTGAGCTGCGGATCTATCAATCGCCGCCCAATAAAATGCCGGACTTGTTGAGCCGTTTCCGCAACCATACGCTCAAGTTGTTTGAAAAGCATGGGATGACCAATATTTTCTACGCCACCACCGTGGAGCCCGATCCCACCACCCAACCAATCCTTTACTATTTTATCACCCACAAGGATCAACCCACGGCTGCCCAAAATTTCAAGAATTTTGGGGCTGACCCCAATTGGAGAAGTGCCGCCACCGCTTCGGAGGTTAACGGTAAAATTGTGGAAAAAATTACTTCCGTATTTATGCTGCCCACTGATTTCTCGCCCATCAAATAACCCAGATGACCAAACCACCGGGTAATTGGCCCCTCTC
>JAYUVL010000387.1:0-2415 GCA_043754075.1 Cytophagales bacterium
AAACTCTTGCTGGGCTGCCAGTAAGAGTTCGTATTGTTGGCCCAGCGCGACGAAATGATCGTATTGGGCATTTAGGTGTAGAATTGAAGGTTGGCCAAACTCCCACAATGACCGATAAAATGCTTTTAATGGCTGGGGATGGTGCCGTTGGCTCAGCCGATTTTAAGATCCAATTTCTCGGTCAGGTATTTTTTGCAGATTTCGGCGCACTGCAGCGGTGTGCGGCCCGAACCTTTGGGCACGCCATCGATCTCGATGATGGCCCAGCCCCGAAATCGGATGCTGTCCATTTTGGCAAAAATACCGGCCAAATCCAAGTTGCCTTGCCCCAGCTCGACAAACTGGAGCGCTTTGGCGTCGCCACCAGGCACTTGGGCCAAATCTTTCAGGTGGATCACCTTGATCAAGCTTTTGTATTGTTCCAATGCCTTGACCGGATCGCCCCCGCCCCATTGATAATGGGCAATATCGAGCAGGAACGATACATAGCGCGGATCGCAACTTTGTAAAATTGCGTCCACTTCGTCCGGGGTTTCGCCCAGTTGGTTCATGTGATTGTGATACACCAGATCAAGATCAAGTTCGCCCTTGGCCCGGCGGCCCAGTTCGTTCATTTGCAGCGCCAATTCTTTCAACTCTTCCGGCGTCGGTTTCCGATCCTTGGGCTTGCTGCCGTTGGTCACTTGGAGGAGTTTGGCCCCGGGCAGTTTGCTGTGGAGCTTGGCCACTGCCCAGACCGAATCCCAAGCGGGCATTTTTGCCTCCCTTTCTATGCGCAGGTTGCCACCCGACGAGATGGGGACCTTGAGGCCCGAGGCTTGGACCAAGCCAATCAAGGCTTCGGGTTTGTCCTTGAACGCATTGTGGGTGGAGCCAGAAATCTGGATGGCTTTGAACCCCAGCGCACTGATTTCTTTGAGGGCTGTCTCAAATCCTCCCCCCCAAGTAATGGACGCATAACCAAGTTTGTATTTGGATTTTTTGGGCAGGGAAGCCGCTAAAGTGCTCAGCGGAAGGGCCGAGGCAGCGGCCAAAGCGCCCAGATGGTGGACGAAAGTACGGCGGTTAATGTTTTCGCTCATATGGGTAAGTGGTGAATGGGTGGTTCAAGACAACCAGGCCTACCAACTTTGGCCGATTGTCAACGGAAAACTAAAACTTTTTTCGCCAATGTATGTTTCCACTTCGCAATTGTGTCGTGAGGGGAGGCCATCAATCAATATCTGTATGGAAAATTTAGTGAATGACCAGCACCACTTGGACAAGTACCGTGCTTTCTGTGAGTTGTACGAAATTGCCGATTTCGTCCAGTTCGTCCAATTGTACGACATCTATGAACTGGTGAGCTTTTTGCCTGCCCAACCAACAGCGCAAGAAAAGCAATGGCTCAACGAACTCAACGGGGCCATTGCCGAGTCGGGCTATTTGGACTATCAGCGGTCAACCAATACTTTTGAACTGATCATGCAGTGGCAAGAGCGCACAGGAAACTTTGATCGCCACTCGATCTCTTTCACTAAAAACACATAGTTTATTTAAACCTTACGCGGTAAAATTTTTTTGAGTACTGAATGTTGGTTTTATAACTTGTTAATTATCAGTTGTTTGACTGATGGTGTTTGTTATAACCTAGGCCCAATGACTGCTTTCGGGCCAAGTTGCACAAAATTTATTACGCATTTTTTCGTTTTCCCTCCGTCTACATACTGCTGCCCCAGAAAAACTAGTTACTTATTTGCTTACATTATTTCTGTATTCCTTTTACGTGGGATGAGTGTCCAGATTATGAGAAAAATCATCATATCAACTTGCCTGTTTTTTTGCATTACTTTGGTCGGATTGGCGCAATCGACCCTGCATTCGGTGGTTTTGATCGACAAACAAGACGGGGCCACCCTCAATGGCCGCTTGCAAAATCAGGAACGGATCCAAGCCGAGATCGATACCATTGTCCAGTTTACTAAAATGGTCCACAAAACCCATATTCTTGCCGATAATGAATTTACTGCGGAGGGACTGGAAAAATTGATCGCTGGCATGAACCACAAGTCGGATGACGTAATTCTGTTCTATTTCTCAGGCCGCGAACACATTGGCCGGGCAGCGGGTGGTAGCAGCCACCAATTGAAAATGGGCGATTCCCACGTCGATCTCAATCGGTTTTATGCTTCGCTCAAGGGCAAAGTACGTTTGTGCCTTGTCTTGGTGGATTTGTGCAACACACAAGCGGCTTACCGCGACGAGTACAGTTGGCCCGCCGCCGACCGGGCCAAGTACGAAGTATTGTTTGGTCAAAGCACTGGGTCGCTCTTGGCGGTCAACCACGTGCCCCGTGAGCAATCGGGCATCACTGTTTCGGAAAATGGCAGCATTTTTACCCAAACTTTGGTGCAGGCGCTGCACGCGGCCCAGCCC
>JAYUVL010000388.1:0-33273 GCA_043754075.1 Cytophagales bacterium
GACCATTTCCATCCCTTCGGCCGCTTGACAGATGCCGGGGTCGGGGGGCAGGGCCAGCAGCAGCCGCACGGCCGGGGCCAGCAGGTGCAGACCAGCCACTGGGCCCAGAGCGGCCGGGTCTGCTACCCACACCAGCACGCCCCAGGGCTGATCGGGGGCTTGCGCCAAAGCGGACAACAAGTTGGGCACCAGTTTGGGCACAAGGCCGGGGGGTATCGCGGGGAAGGAGCCAGCACTCCATAGCTCACGGGCAGTGGGTACGTTCATGGATCGGTTGGTTAACAACAAACGGGGTGGTGCAGATCGTTGGTAAACCTAAACCTAGGCTTTGCCAAGCTTGGGGCCAATTTGATCGCTCATTGGCCACCTTGACAAAGATACTGGGAAAAATAAAAAAAGCATGCCCGATAAAACTTTTTTTGCCGGGAACAAAAGCTTTGTCGGGTTTACCAGCACTGGAACAGCGGCACGCGGGAGCGGGTACCCGCGATCACCTGGGCGGCCAGTTCGCCCAGGGCTGGGCCGTGCTTATAGCCGTGGCCCGAGCCGCCGCCCAAGAACCAGCAGTTGTCAGCCTCGGGGTGGGTGTCGAGGATAAAATTGCCATCGGGGGAGTTTTCGTAGGGGCACACCCGGTTTTCCACCAGCGGGGCATCTGTCAGGGCAGGGAACCGGTGGGCAATAAAGGCCCGCGCTTTGGCATATACCTCGGGGTTGATCACCCGCTGGCCCGAGGTGGGGTCAAAATGCTCACCGCGCCGATCCACGCCGACCTTGAAACCCCGGTGGGCATTGCCCGGAATGCCGTAGTAGAAATCGTGGCCGTCCAGATCGATCCATGCGGGCATGGCATCAAACTGGGCCGCGTGCGAAGCCGGGATCCCCAAGTAATAGGCTTCCTGTTTGGTGCAGGTGATTTGGTCGCCCAGCACTTCGGGAAACAATTGGCCCAGCCAAGGGCCGCAGGCAAACACGAACGCATCGGCGGCCAAGTGGGCCCCGTTTGAGAGGGCCACTTGGCCCAGCCGCTGGTGGGCAATGCGATCGGGCTTGGCCTGCGCGTGGACGTAGGCCCCGCCCTCGTGCACAAAGGCGGCTTGTACGGCCTGACAACCTTCGCGGGCCTTGAGATAGCCCCCGTGCGGGTCCAGCACCAAGTGATCGAGATCGGCCACTTGTAGGTGCGGCCACCGCTGGGCGGCCTCCCTGGGCGAAAAATACTGATACGACAAGCCGTGTTTTTGCATAAAGGGCAAAGAGGCGGCAATCATTTCGGGCTGGGGATCGTGGCAAAACCAGAGCACGCCCGACGGAAAAAAGAGGGACTTCTGCCATTGCCGCTGGTGGGCTTGCCACAGTTCCAGGGCGCGGACATTGAGATCAAAATACATTTCGTTGGCCCCGTAGGTGGAGCGGATCACCCGGGTCTCATCGCCCGAGCTGGCCCGCGAGTTGCCCGGCCCCCAGGCATCGATCAGTGTGACCTTGAACCCGGCCCGCAACAGCCACAGGGCCGTCCACCCGCCAAAGGCACCCGACCCCACTACGGCCACGTGTGCGCCCGCGTCGAGCAGTGGTGATTGGCGGGCCCCCGTGACGGCCCGGACACTGGGTGGGGCAAAAGTGGCGAGTTCGTTCATGGACTGGGGCAAAGAAAGGTTGAAAACTGTTTGAGATGCTTTTTGGGTTGGCAGTGCAGGGGCCCATTTGCGGAGCAAAAATAGGATTTTTTCCGTGGCCCGCTTCGGCAAGCCGCCACGAAGGCCCACCACTCCTTAATGAAAACTTAAACTACTTAAAGCCGCCACCAAAAAGTCGGTTTTTCCGGCCACCGCTTCTACCTTTGGCAAATGAAACAGGGCACTTACAAGCAAATTGTGATCCTCATGCTGCTTTCGGCGGGCTTGATGCTGGGTTTTCAGGTGGGCCACTTGAACCGGCAGCATGTGCGCAATGCCGATGCTTTTGACGATGAGGTGCGGCTGGCAGTCACCACCGTGCGCGACACCTTGCTCAGGGAGCTTTCGCACGTGTCGTCCATGATTGATCCCAGCACTTATGACACCATGTATGTCAACCCCGATTCTTCTTTTGTCTTCATGGTTGCCCAATCGGTCCAAAAATACCCCTTGCTGCCGTTCCAGTCCGACACGCTGTTGCCCCGGGTCAGGCTACAGCAGGCCCTCCGTTTCAAGGAGGATCTGGAGGCCTCCCGCCAGCAGAAGCACCCCGATCTGCAGGAGTTTTACATTTTTCGTGTTATCCAGAGTTGCCTCTCTTGCGAGCGCCACCAGCGAAGTGTGGCCCAATTGTTCCCCCTCGATTCCTTGATCCGCCACCAGCTTAAGAATGAAAAAATAGAGACCCCGGTGCAGATCGCCTTCTACGACAAGGCCAAAAAAGCCTATACCTTGTTGGCCAAGGGCGACAATCAATCGGCACTGGACAGCACCCACTACCATTTTGAGGTATTTGGCCAAGAGGAGGTCCGCCTGTATTTTCCCCATCGGCAGCGCGCCTTGATCCAGTTGCTGGTGTTGCCCGGCCTCGGTTCATTGGTGCTGATCGGCATTCCCCTGATGAGTTTTTGGCTGGCCCTGCGGCTGATCCTGCGGCAGAAAAAATTGTCCGAACTCAAGAGCGATTTTATCAACAACGTAACCCACGAATTCAAAACGCCCATTGCCACCATTGCTTTTGCCGTGGCCAATGTGGAAAACGAGCTAGTGATCCACCAGCCAGAGGCGATCAGGCAGTTTACCAAAGTGATCAAGGAGGAGAACAAGCGGCTCAACCTGCAGGTGGAGCAGGTATTGCAAGCCGCCCTGATGGACGGCAAAGCGATGGAAATGAAGCAGGAACCGATCAACCTACATTTGCTGATCAATGAACTGGCCGATGCCTATGAGCTAAAACTGAGCAACCGGGGCCACCTTGCCCGCAAACTCAACGCGGCCCGGGCGATGGTCACGGGCGATCTGTTCCACCTGTCCAACGCGTTGTCGAACCTGCTCGACAATGCCATCAAATACACCCAGGAAGCCGCCCAAATCACCATCAGTACCGAGAACCAGGGCCAGGGGATCTGGATCCGGGTGGCCGATCAGGGCATCGGGATCAGCAAAGAAAACCAAGCCCACATTTTTGAAAAATTTTACCGGGTTCCCAATGGCAATATTCATAATGTGAAAGGTTTTGGCTTGGGGCTGAGCTATGTCAAAGACATTGTGGAGCAGCACCGGGGCCAAGTGAGCGTGCAAAGCCGACTGGGCCAAGGCAGTGTTTTTTCCATCTTCTTGCCTTTTGGGGCAAGCTAAACTGCGATCAATTTGAAAAATCAACCGCCCCACCTGCTCATTGCCGAAGACGATGCCAATTTTGGGATGATGCTCAAAATCTACCTGCAAATGCACGGGTTGCAGATCACGCTTTGCGAAAACGGGCCCTTGGCGGTGCAAGCTTTCCAAGCGCAGTCATTTGATCTGTGCATCTTGGACGTGATGATGCCCCATCTTGACGGGTTCAGCGTGGCCGAGGTCATTGCCAAGAGCGGGAGCGCAACCCCCTTTGTGTTTCTGACGGCCAAAGCCCTCAAAGAAGACCAGATCAAGGGCTATCAACTGGGGGCTGTCGACTATTTGATCAAGCCCTTTGATCCCGAAATTTTATTGTTCAAGATCAACGTATTGTTGCAAAAGCGCGGGGCACCCGACAAGGACAACAAAGCGCTCCAAATTGGCAACTACGTGTTTGATTACGAGAAACGGAACTTGCGCCTCGGCCCCCACACCGAAAAGCTCAGCCCCAAAGAAGCCGAACTGCTCAAACTGTTGGGCGAACGGCAGGGCGAGCTGCTGCTCCACGAGGAGGCGCTGCTGAAAATATGGCAAAATGACGATTATTTCACCAAACAGAGCATGAACGTGTTCATTACCAAACTGCGCAAATACTTGGCCCATGACCCCGAAAACCGGATCGAGATCGCCAACCTGCATGGCAAAGGCTTTGTGCTGGGGGTGGAGAAGCGGTGAGCAGGCCCATTCCATTGCACCACCATTGGTTTTTGACCAACCGGAAACGTACAATCACTTTGATGTTGTGGTACAAAGGCTCACTGGCGAATCAATAACTGGCTCGGTGGGCCTCAATGCTGGTCGGGTGCGGCCCTCGTGCGCATTTTTTCAACCTGCCAAAAGAGAATGCATCTCCCCACGATCGGGAGATCAAGCCCCACCCATTATTTTGGCTGGCCGAATACCCGGTTTCAACTTGAAAAATTGTTTTTGATTTTGTATAAATTTTTAAGCACCTTTGATTGCCTAAAAAAATGCAAAAGCCAATCAACCGTTTTTCCAGTTACCAGCCGTGAAAATAGCACTCGTTTTACTTTTTACTTTCCTCTGCGCGAGCCCGACCCGGTCGCAAACCATGATCGATCCCCAAAAAATTGACATTGTTCGGGATCGCTGGGGAGTGCCCCATATCTTCGCCAAAACTGATGCCGAGGTGGCCTACGGGCTGGCCTATGCCCACGCGGAGGATGATTTTAAGACCATCCAGACCTCTTTTATTGCCGCTAAGCGAATGCTGGGCCGCCTCAATGGGAAATCGGGCGCGACGATCGACTACGTTGGCTGGCTGATCCGGGCCCGCGAACTGGTGGCCGCCAAAGCTGCCACCGACATTTCCCCAGCCTACCGGGCCGTACTGGCTGGGTACTGCGCCGGGTTGAACGCCTACGCCCGCACCCACCCGGGCGAGGTGTTGCTCAAACGGCTGTTCCCCGTTCTCCCGGAGGACATCTTGGCGTTTTCGGTGCTCCAACTCTTCATTGCCTGCGGAGGCGACAACGCACTGGCGTCCATTTTTGGGGGGACAGTCCCCGCGCTGCCGCAGTTTCAGCCCGGCGGGTCCAATGCCTACGCTTTCAACTCGCGGGCCACCGCCGATGGGTCGGTGATGTTGGCCATCAACTCGCACCAGCCGTTGGATGGCCCCGTGTCGTGGTACGAAGCCCACTTGTGCAGCGAGGAAGGCTGGAACATCCTGGGGGCATTGTTCCCCGGTTCCCCTAGTATCTTGCTGGGCTGCAACGAATATTTGGGCTGGGGGCACACGGTCAACAACCCCGACAAATTGGACATTTTCCAGCTCAAAATCAATCCCAAAAATAAGTTGCAATACGAAATGGATGGCCGCTGGGTGGATTTGGAAGTGAGCAAAGCCCGGCTGAGGATCAAGGGAATACCGATTGGCATTGGCCGCAAAGTGTACTGGAGCCAATATGGCCCCACGGCCATTACCAAAAAAGGCACGTTTTCGGTGCGCACGGCCCCCCTGTTTGACATCCGGGCCTTGGAACAGTGGTACAAGATGAACAAGGCCCGCAATTTCAGCGAGTTTTACCGGGCCCTCAAAATGGAGGCCATGCCGGGCTACAACACGGTTTATGGCGATAAATACGACACGATTTTTTACATCAGCAATGGCCGATTGCCGGTTCGCCCGGGCGGTTTCAACTGGCGGCGCACCGTGCCCGGCAACCTCTCGCAAACGCGCTGGACGCAGTACCACCCGCTAGAGCAATTGCCCCAGCAGTTGAACCCAGCCTCGGGCTACCTGTTCAACAGCAATCACTCGCCATTTAATGCCACCGCCCCCGCCGACAACCTCAAGGCCACTGCCTACGACCCTGCCATGGGCTTCGAGACCCACGACAACAACCGCAGCCGGCGGTTCATGGAGTTGATCGGCCAAGCCCCCAAGCTGACCTACGAAGATTTCAAACGGATCAAATATGACCGGACGCTCCCCAAGCAACTGGCCTATAATATCAACCCCGACACGCTTTTTGTCCTGCCAGCCGACGGGTTTCCCGCCTTGGCCCCGTTGATTGCCACGCTCAAAAGCTGGGACAAAACGGCCAGCGCCAGCAGTGAAGGGGCGGCCATTTTTGCCATGGCCTATTATTACGTAGCCGACCGGGGCCAAAAAGATTGGGCGGGAACGCGCAAGCTCACCAAGGCCCAGTGTGTGGAGGTGTATGAGCACATAGCGCAATACCAGCAAACCCACTTTGGCAAAATGGGGGTGACGCTGGGCGAATACCAACAACTCGTGCGGGGGACCAAGGCAATCCCCCTGCCCGGTCTGCCCGATGTGATCGCGTCCATGGAGGCTGAACCGCACCAAAATGGCCGGGTGAAAGGCCGGCAGGGCGAATCGTACATTGAGCTGGTGCGCTTTACCCAAAATGGCCCCGAGATCGAGACCATCAACACTTATGGGGCCTCGAACCGGCCCGACAGCCCCCACTATGCCGATCAGATGGAATGGTTCACCAGCCAGAAAACCAAGAAGATGACCCTCAACAAAGCCGAGGTGTACCAAAATGCCGAGCGCATTTATCACCCCCAATAGGTTGGCCCGAGCCTCATTTTTCTTGGTTCGTTCTCCCACTGGGGCGTTTCACGTTTACGAAACCTCAAAAGTTTGGTGTACTTCAAACGGCCAAGTGGTCAACTTTTGCTCGCTTCGACGGACAGCCCACTGTGGCCACGTATGCGTCCCCTTCAGGGCTGGGGTTGGCTGGCCCGGGGCAAAAAAATTGAAAATTGTGGCTGTTCAAAGGATCAATGTATGACAGCACCGAGGCGGCGTCCAATGCTTTCCATTGATCGCTATCATTTTTTTTAGTTGGATGTCATACTTGAGGACGGCCGGGCCTTTTATCATCAAACACAAACAAACTGACTGATATGAAAGCTACTAAATACATACTCGTCTACTTGATGCCATTTATGATGGGACTTTCCATTGCTTGCTTCAAATCTTGCCAGCAGGCCCCCAAAATGAGCAAAATCGAGCAAGTTGCTCCGATCAAAATGTCCATCGCGGTGCAAGCCCCCGTACGCTGATCAGCCAAAAATCGGTGGACAGTGGGCTCCAAACCCGCCCAGATTATAAAAATGGAGATAAGTTTGCCTACCTTGGTGCCATATCCATTTGCCCATGTCTGCTTATTACCTTTACGGCATTACGCCCGCCCAGCCCGAAACCACCCTTGGCCCAGTGGGGCTAGGCAACAGTGAAGTGTCCTATGCCACCTTTGGCCCCCTGTCTGTTGCCCTTAGTTCCCAAGAATTAGCGGGCCGCGTGCCCAACTCCCGCGACAATATGCTGGCCCACCAGCGCACGATCGAGAAGATCATGGAAAAAGCCACCGTGCTGCCCGTTGCTTTTGGCACCGTGGTGGCGGATTTGGCGGCAGTGGAAAAATACCTCAACGACCAATCGGCCACTTACCTGGCCACCCTGCAACGGATCGAGGGCAAAGTGGAACTGGGCCTCAAGGGGCTGTGGGCCGATCTGCCCGCTATTTTTGCCCAAGTCTCAGAACAAGACCCCCAAGTGAGTGCCGCCAAACGCGAGGCCCTGGCTGCCCAAGCCCAGGGGGGCAATGTGCAGCCCTACCTGATCGAGGTGGGCAAACTGGTGGGGGAAGCACTGCAAGCCCGCAAAGAGGCCGAGGCCCAAGCCGTGGTGGAAGCGCTCCAGGGTGGGGCCATTGATTTCCGGCTGAACAAGACCCTGACCGATGCCATGTTTATCAATGCCGCATTTTTGGTGGACAAATTCCGGGAGGGGGCGTTCGATGCAATGGTGAACGAGCTGGCCGTTGCCATGCCCCATGTCAAGTTCAAATACGTTGGCCCGCTGGCCCCACATAATTTTATCCAGCAACTGGCCGAATAGTTGGCCCGATGAGTGCACGGTGGGCCGGGCCGTAATGGAGCCCGCCATTTGGAGCGGCCCAAAACGGGTGGCAGTTGGCGACCAATCACCGACCGGGAGCCTCGGTTTTTCGGGAACAAACAGCTCCCGCCCGCTTTACCGTTCAAAAATGCCTAATTTTGTGGCACCTCCGATCAACCCATTGCCATGCAACAGCCCAACACTGCCAAACTAGCCGACATCTTGGATCGTGTCCTGGCCAAGGGCGTGGCCGTCACGGGAGATGTGACGCTGTCGGTGGCCGACGTGGATCTGGTGTACCTGGGCTTGCGGCTGATGCTCTCGTCCGTGGGGACTCTCGAGCGGGAAGCCGGGGCCACCACCATCACCTATCCCCTTTTGGGCCCCACCGGAGCACCGGGCCAGCAGCCTTCGCAACAATTACAAGGCCAAGGGCTGGATCGGGCAGCGGCCTTGGCTCCATTGGCCGATCAGCGGATCAATGCCGATCCAGAAAATGCCTCCAAAAGCTTGGTGCAGTTGGTGCTCACCATTACCAACCTGCTCCGTGACCTGATGGAGAAGCAGGCCATGCGCCGGGTGGATTCCGGCCAGCTCACCGATGAACAAGTAGAGCGGCTCGGCACCACTTTTATGCTATTGGAGCAGCGGATGCAAGATCTCAAAGACTATTTTGGCCTCCAAGACCGGGACTTGGATCTGGGTTTGCCCATCGGCGATTTGTAGACTGCAAGTTCCTAAGTATTTCCACTTAGCTAGTTTACAGTGGTTCTACCAATTCATTTTGAGTGCCTTGTGTTATTTCCCGCCCCGATCGGCTGAACTACTTTTGTGCTTATCCAAGGCTATCCCCAACCGGCATTTTGCGTGGGAACGAGATAAGCTTTGCTAGCCAAATGTCAGTGCGATCTTATGAATAAACGCGACCAGCTTCTTGTGCTCAATATCTTGGATTACTTGGCCGTGGGCGGGGAAAATCCCGCCTTGGGTGCCCAAGCCACCAAGCAGTTTAGGCAACTCATCCTTGGGCCTTCGGAGGCATCAGAACCCCAACTATCGGTTGAGCAAATTGAGTTGGCGGCCGAAAACCAAGCCTTGAAAGCCCAAGTTCTCCAGCTCGAGCAGCAGATCAAAGTGATGACCCAGCAAAGAATCAACAACCAAGAGGCATTTGAGGCCCAGCAGGAGATGGTGCAAATGACGGTCAATTACATGAGCGATTTGTTGGCCAACACCAACGGCGAAAATGTGAGGCTGGAAGACTATCTGGGCAAAATGCGGCGCCAAGATAGAATCGTCCAAGAACAGGTCGAGGCCTATCTCCAGATGTTCCAGATGACGATCGACTACATGGATCGGCAGTCCAAGGCAATGGAAGAAGAAATGGCCAACTTGCGCCAAAGCCACCAAGTGGCCCAGAACGACGAAATGGCCACCCTGCGCAGCCAAGCCCAGCTATCCCGCGATGCCATGAGCGTGGCCAGTGCCTCGCAGGCTCATTTCAACCCAGTGCCTAGGCTCAAATCGATGTTTGCCGATGCACTCTATGTGGCGCACCCAGAGTTTACCAACGGCAATGTGTTCTGTGTGACTGAAAAATTGGGGATTATTTATTTGGCCATGGTCAAAACGTCCTACACGGGCCTGCACGGCGAAACGTTTGCCTTGGTCTCCAATTTCTATTTGCAAAACATCATTTCTAACCAAAAATACATCAATTCCTCGCGCTTGATCGAGAAGTACAGTGAATTTGTGGCCTCGATGAGCGAACACACCCAAGCCATCAGCCCAGCCGATATCCAAGTGGCGGTCTGTTTGGTCGATAACCAAAATTGCGAAGTAGAATTCTCCACCACCGGTTTCCCGATTTATACCCTCAGCAATGGGGCCATCAGCGAGTACCATGGCGGGCTGGCCAGTTCGGGCGCGACCAACCTTTCGCAGCCCAATAATTACAAAGTAAAGAAGCTCCACCTGCGCAAGGGCAGCTATTTAGTGCTCTCGTCGGAAAGCTTCGATGCCCGCTACATGGCCACTCAGGGCAACGAGGTCCGGGAACTTGGCCAAGTGGTACTGGAGGCATGTATGGGGCCGGGGAATGCCCAGCCCGCCCGATTGATTGATTTCCTGAACCATTATCAACTGGAAAAGCTCAATAACAGCGATTTATTAATCGCCGGAGTTAAGTTTTAAGCTCCCTTAGTCAGGTATATCGTTTTCTAAATTTTTTTATTCTCTTTTTTGCATACACACAAGATGACACCGGCAGACACTCAATTATTGGAAGATCAGTTTACCCAGCGCTACGAAGATGCGAATTGCCGGATTTTTACCAGCAACGAAGGCGATATCGTGCTGGCCGAGATCCTACTGCCCTACGTGCCCATTGAGGGGTTTATGACCCTGCTCAAGCAAGTGACCCGTTTGGTGGAGTTTTATGGTGGCCAAAAATTTATTTTTGATCAGCGCAAATTGATGGCTTTTCACCAACCTACCGTTGAGTGGTGCGACGTGGAATGGAAAAAAGAGATGTACCACAAATTTGGCTTGGTGAACCACCGCCAGCTTTTCTCGAACGAGCCTTGGTTCCAAAAGTGTGTGGAAGCGGGGCAGGCCCAAATCCGCAAAAACTTCCCCAATGCCATCGTGCACATCATGGAAGTGCGCACCTGCCAGACCCTTGAAGATGCCATCCGCAATTGATCGATGGAATAGCCCATTTGGGCAGAATGAACCAATCTCGCGATTTTAATTGAAGCAGAACTAAATTTAGATGATCCAATGAACATCATCAACGACCAAAAGACCAACCGGTTTCTCATTCTATTTTCGCTCTACATCGCCTCCAATGCCGACTATGAGCACGCAATCAACCTCGAGCTGCTGGCCCAGAACCGTGGGCTCGGCAATGCCGTGCTGCGCAAGATCTTCCGCTATTTGGTGGAGGAGCGCTTTATCGAGCCCCGCGAGGAAGGCGGCACCGAATTTCATGCTGTGCTCACCCACAAGGGCGTCAAAGCCGTGGAAGAAGTCTTTCTGGACAACCAAAAACAGACGTACTATTTCCCGGCCTACAAAGAAATGAAGAACAAGGGCAAATAAATTCCTGCTGGCCAAGCAAAAGACTTTTTATTAAATTAACCATAAACCCTAATTTTTAACACAATGCAAGGCTTAATCAAACAGCGCAAATCCGAGCGCTTCACCCTATTGTACATGCTTTACCGTAAGTCCAGCGCCAGCTCCGACTACGCCACCAACCTCCGCGATCTGGCCAATAACGAAGGCATGGGCTACAAATCGTTCAAAGCCGCTTTTGACTACTTGACCAAAGAAGGTTTGGTGAAAATGCGCACCAACTCGGACGATCCCGAGCATTTCTACTATGGCTGCATCACCGACGACGGCATTCACGCCATTGAAGAAACCTTCCGGGATGAAAATATGGAGACCACTTACTTCCCGCCGTTTCGCGAGATGATGATGTAGGGAGCATTGCCACTCCCACGGCGACGTAAATGTCCAAAAGTAAAGTAGTAATTTATTGTCCCCAGGCGGCCTCAAAACCGCCCCGGGGCAACCATTTGGGTCAATGAATCAAACTAAAATGACCGAACGCGACTTACAGTTGATCAGGAATATCGTAAAGTTACTTTCCGATTTGCCCGAAACCACCGCTGGAACGAATTGGCCCGCCCCGGCGGAACAGTTGATTCCTGTTGCCCTGCCCGACTTTCGTTTTTCTATGGCTGAAATCAATGCTGGAGCGGCCGACCAGATCGAGCTGGAGACGACAGTTGAGAATCGGCAAGTGATCGAACTGGAAGCCCAATTGGCCCAAACCAAGCTTGATCTGGCCCAGCTGCAAAAAGAGCACAAGGCACTGTTGCTGCAGTGTGATGGCTTGCGCGAAGAATCGGAGTCGATGCGGGCCATGTTTGCGATGACCTACGAGTTCATGCAGCAGGCCAACCCAGCCGCTGGTTTGGCCGAAATGGCGACCAGCCTGCGCACTTTGCGCGAGCAGTTCTTCTTCCCGCAAGATAAATTGACCGCCCTGTTGCCGGGTACCTTGTTCTTGGCCCAGGCATCGCCCAATGCCCCCGACGGGGTAGCGACTTTCCTGCTCGAGAAGTTTGGCATCCCGCACTTAGTCATCGTCGCCAATCCTTTTACGGGTATTCAAGCGGCCATTTTTAATGTACTCACCGGGTTTGCGCTCCAACAAATAGTGGCTACCCGTCGCTATGTCAACTCTTCGGAGCTGATCGATGAGTTCCAGCAGTTTGTGCAGACGGCCTTTGGCCATTTGGAACATTCAGTGGAGGCTTGTGCCGCCATCGTGGATGGGCAAAACCGCGAGCTGGAGTTTTCCAGTACGGGTGCCATCTTGTTTACCCGCTCGGGTGGTCAGATCGACCAATATGCGGGAGGTTCACCGGTTGGGATGGCTCGGACCAGTGATAAATACCTCATCCATCGGTTGCCGCTCCGGCCCGGTATCAGTGCTTTTTTTGGCCTGCCCCTCAAACCGGACATGCTGGAGCAGTGGTTGAGCGGGCTGGACCCTAGCGCAAACTTGGCTCAGCAGTTGACCTACTTTGGCCAAGAGGCACAGCCCACCAACAGTGGCTTAGTTTTTATCGGTTTGAATTTTTAATCAAGATCTAACACTTATTTATCATGATGACACCGGCAGATTTGGCGATTTTAGAAGAGCGGTTCACCGAGCGGCACGCAGACCAAACCGGAAGGCTCTACACCGGCAACGACAACAACATCATTATTTGTGAATTGTTGCAGCCCTACACACCCATTGAGGATTTTATGAACATTCTCAAGCAGAAGTCGCGGCTCATTGAAATGTACGGATGTAACAAATTTATTTTTGACAAGCGCGCCATCCGTGGGTTCCACCAGCCCACCATGGAATGGTACTACCTCACTTGGAAAGTGGAGATGTACCGCAAGTACGGCTTGGAGCGCCACCGCAAACTGTTCACCGATGAGGCTTGGTTTCTCAAGTGCATTGAAGCGGGCCGGGCCGAAATCCGCCGCAAAGATCCCGGGTCCGTCGTCCACACCTTCGACATTCAGGTTTCTAAAACGTTGGCCGACGCCGTCAATCAATAAGCTGAGCCAATGGGCTGGTTTCTATCAAGCTTAGGGGCCGATCTGTACCATTCACCGAACCAATCAAGAACATTGAGCTAGTCGCAGTCATGGAAAATATTTTTCAAAACCGGATCAACCGTTTTAATCTGCTGTTGGCAGTTTACAACGCCACCGATGCCTCTTACGACCAGGCGGTCAATGTGTACACGCTGGCCACCAACGTGGGCCTCAGTGGGGCCCAGTGCCGCAAAGTATTGGCTTATTTGCTGGAAGAGGGCCTGCTCCGGGCCAATGAAAATGGCGGCGAGTTTGCTGCCAATTTTACCCACAAAGGGACCAAGGCGGTTGAAGAGGTTTTTATTGACCAATACCAAGCCACCTACTATTTTCCCGCTTACCGGGAAATGAGAAGCTAGGCCACGCACTACCATGAGCGAACTCGAAACCATCGCCTCGTTAAAACAGCAGGTCAATGAGTTCCGCTTGTCCGAGGCGGCCCTCACACAGTTGGAAACCCTGCTGTCTGCCAGCTTTGAAGCACCTTACCGGCCCGAAGAGCTTGTTGCGCTGGCCAGTATGGTGGCGGGGGAGGCGGCCCGCGCCCTAGGTGCACTGCACGGGGCCTTTTTCTTGGCCGAGCGCGGCACTGCGCGCCTCATTGCGGTGTTTGGCTCCGAAATGCCCACTGCCACCATCCGGTTTGCCCCGGGCGAAGGCTTGACCGGGCAAGCGATCCAAGCCCAAGAACTCCTCCTTTTTGACAACATTCCCCTGCCCGTAGGCTCCTCATTGGGCAAAGTGACCGCCAATTGCTATTTGGCAGTCAGCCCGCTCTTGTTCGGGGGTGAACTTTACGGCGTGATCGAGTTGGCCTCGATCGATCCCTTCCAACCATTCGAGATTCAGTTGCTGGAAAAAATGAGCCGCAAAGTGGCCTTTTTCCTGCACTTGCGCCGGCAGTTTCAGCAGGTGCAAGAAGGCCAACGCACGCTGGAGGCTGAGTTTTCGCCCCAAAATGTGCGCGAGGCCGCCACCACCCAAGCTGACCGCTCGCAGGTGTCGGTCCAAATGGTGGCCGGCCAACCCTTGGCTCCCCCCGAAAACCTGGCCCGCTACCAAGAACTGAACGTACAGAACCGCGAATTACAGGTCAATGCGGCCGATCTGCAAGAGAAACTGAACGTGGCCCACCGGATCATCCGCAATTATGAGCAGGAACGCCAAGGCCAGCCCGATCTGTTTTCCTTCGAGGACATTTTTGCCCAAGCAATGGCCAGCGCAACGGCCAGTTATGAGGATCAGCTAGCAGTTGCAAAAGCCGAGCTGAGTGCAGCCCAGCAACAGCTAATCGGCTTGACCGAGCAAATCGGCGCATTGACGGCCCAATTGACTGCCGAGGCGCAAATCGCTCAAGCCGCGTCATTGAAGGCCGATGGCTTGGCCCACGCAATGGCGAACGCCGAAGCCAACTTGGCCTCCGTTGAACAAAAACTGGCGGAAGTGCAAACAGCCCTCACCGAAGGCGAGGCGCGTGAGGCGGGTCTGACCGGTCAACTGCTTCAGATTGAGGCCGAATTGGCCGAACTGGCTGAACAATTACGGCAAACCGAATTGGCCCGGGAAGTGGCCGAATTGGTGGCCGAATCGGCCAGCCGTGAAGCGAGCGAAGCCAATGCCATCCGCCAAACCTTGGTGCTGGAAAACAAAGCCTTGGGCGAACAACTTTTGGTCGCCCAGCAGGCCAACACTGCCCTCGAATTCTCCTTGGGGGAACTGCAACGATCCATGGCCAGCCAAATGGCTGACTTGGCCGCTCAACTGGCAAGCGCCCAAGCCCAAATAGCCACTTTGGAAGCAGCCTCGGGCGAGATCCACCAAGATTTGAAACGGGAAATAGCCGACTTGCAAAACCAATTGGCCGCAGCCCACCAGCAAGTGTTGGCCTTGACCGCCGAACTGGCCGAAACCATTCGGACGATGGATGATCGCTTGGCCCAAACCAACAAAATAGATCAGCAGCATTCGGCCCAGGCCACTGTTGAAATAACCGAAATGCGGGCTCGACTGGCCAGTGCCGATACCAAGTGCCAAGCCCAACAACTGGCGATCGATCAGTTGACCCATATCGCGCAGGACTACGAAGCCCAACTCAAGCAGGCCCATCAAGCAATTTTGGCCAAACAGCGCGACCTGGAAGCCATGACCGAGCAATTGGCCAGCAAACCGGCGGTGCCCGCCAAAACCGAACAGTTCCAAGCCGAGATGGCGGCCAGTCTGGAAGCGGCCCGCGAAATGTTGCTCCGCAAAGAGGAGGAACTGCTGGCCCTTCGCCAAGTTAAGTCGGCCAATGGGTCGGCCACTGCCCATCAACGCGCCGAGCTGGCACGCTGGGAGCAAGCGGTAACGGGGCTGGTGGCCGAGTTGCAGGCCAAGGATAGCCAACTGGGCACACTGGGCCACGCCCTGGCCGATCGGGATCGCACCTTGGCCGATGCCACCGGGTTGGCTTCCGAATACAGTTATCAGCTCAATCTTGCCCGGGAAGAGATCCGCCGCCTCAGGGCCGAAGTGGAAGACCTGTCCCGCGAACTGGATCGCCGGTGAGATAACCCCGCAAAACACAAATCGCCAAGCGGTTCAACGCCGCGAAACTATTATAAGGCACCTCGTTTGGTTTTGGGTACGGATTGAATGGCCAACGGACTTGGCCATTGGCGGGGAGTTTGTGCCCTCAATACAAGGCCCAACGGCATAGCCTCACCAGCACGCCAGCTTTTATTTACTCGCCCCTAAAATTGGGCCCGTTGCGTAATTTTTGGATTTGCGCGGGCGATAAGCCCGTTCACTCAACAATAGAATCGTTGTCAAATTCTTGGCTGCGGGCCAATGGTCAGGGCGAGTGAGTAGCGCTGCACCAACCATTGCAGTAAACTTATCGCCCGGTGGGTAGTGGTTTTGGCTGAGCAAAATGTTTCTGCCATTGCCGGACTTATGGCCAGCAATGGCAGAAAATGGGCACTATTCCCGCTTGCTTTCCTTTTTCTCCAGTTTGGCCACCCGTTTTTCCTTTGGGGTCTTGGCTGGCTCTTTCTTTTTCTCTTTCGTGGGTGATTTGTCCTTTGCCATAACAATTGATTGGGTTATTTGAAATGGAAAATTAAGGAAATAATCCCTTCCAAACAACGGGAGGGGATTTATTTTGCCAAGATTGTCCAGTTTGGCATAGCGGTGTGACATTCTCTGGCGGCTACCTAGCATGGATCGTGGTGCGGTTGCCGAGGAAATTTCCCGCCGCGCTGTATTCCACCCAGCGGCCCTCCCGTGCACCAAAGTCGAGAGAGTTAGGCACAAACTCATCGCTCGCCACGCCAAAGAAGTTGTTTCCAAAATTGGAAAAAAACAATTGTCGCTCGGTCGAGGCTTCCAAGGACGAGCAGAGGGTGCGGGCCAGGGTAGCGCAGAACTGATGGCCGTCGCCAAAGTCATCGGCCGAGCATACGCCGTCGGCAGCGGCGGCAGCGGCCCGGCTGGCAATGTGGGCAGGCCCGCAGGCACAAAGCACTGTGTGCCAGATCCGCCCGTGCAGGATACCAAGCGTGCCCAAGTTGCCGCCGCAGGTAGTGGAGTGGATAAGATTTTCGCGGCAAAATTTGAGGCCGTAGCCCAGTTGGCCATTGTGTCTTATCCCGTGGCATCTGATTTCCAACCAGTTGCGGCTGCCCGCAGTGGCATAGCGCTGTATAAAATCGATAAAATCGGTCAGGGGGGTGGTGGCATCGCACTGGAACAGGTGATCGGCCATGTAGTGGCGGGCTGTCCCGAGGTTGCCCTGAAAATCTGGACCGATCAAGCGTCGGTCTATGGCAATAAGTTTGGGCATGGTACTAATAAATTAGGTTGGGACAGAACAAATGTAAAGCGTCGTATGGTCAGTTATTGGAGCGTTTTTGATAAAAGATCCAACAACCAGAATTTGTGACAGACCGAGGTTAATTAACTGCCAGCAAAGGGGAAGAACCGGTCTAACGCAAAAGTATTTGGCCACAAAAAAGGGTTCCCAAACTATTTTGGAACCCTTTTTTACAATTTAACTTAAACCATCTCCACCTTAGGGATTGGCATTGTCCCAGTTGACCTCCTGCACGGGGCGTTCGAGTTGCTCCAGTACGCGCATCCCAGCGACGGGAAGGGCTATTTCGGCCAGTTTGCCGTAGCGGCGCATATCGATCCAACGGTGGCCCTCATACCACAATGAGTAGAGGCGCTCTTTCAGGATAGCGTTGATCAGGGCATCGCGCGTAGTGGCTCCGCTATAATTGGGCAGGCCCGCCGCGGTGCGGATCACGTTGATCAGCCGGACGGCATCGGCGGTGCGGCCGCGCTGGGCAGCTATCTCCGCCGCGATCAGCACCAGTTCCTCGTTGCGCAAAATGGCCACTGGCGTTGTGCCGGTGGTGTAGATGTTGGACAGGAACCGGGTGCTGTACGTAACCCCCGAGGTGTAGGTGAGCGAAGGGGTGACGGCGGTCACTTTGCCCAAACGGAGATCGCCAGGCTCAATGTCTTCCATGATCCGCTGGACGGCCACGATCCGGGAGGAGGTGGTGTTCAGCAGGGGGTTGGCAAAATCGGGCGAGCTGGGACTAAAGGTGTGCTGGGGGCCAGCGTTCAAGTTGCCACTCTCGTTAAAGTACGTTTGTGGCAACAAGGCTTCGGCCTTGGCCCAGTCTTGCTGGTAGATGGCCACCCGCAGAGCAATGGCCCGGTTGAACCGCTTGAAGGCAGCGGGGGTATTGAAAGTAGCAAAACCACTGGGCATGACGAACGGGAAGGCCGCACCGGCGGCATCGAGTTGGGTTGCGCCTTCGTCCAGAAAGGTGGCAATCCCCTTGAGTGACTCCTCAAGCGAAGCGGCCTTGCTCGGCTTGAAAGGATCCAGCACATTGAGTCGCACACCATTCTTGTACTGCACGTTCAGTTGATAGAGGTAGGCCAAGCCTTTAAAGGTATTGGCCAGGCCCTTGTACGCGTTTTTTTCGGTGGCGGTCACGGAGTTGGTCTGATCCACGGAGGCAATCAGAATGTTCGCTTGGCGGATCGGTAACCCAAAAGCAGTGGTGGCCGTGTTGTAGAAGGCCGAGTTGTCAATGGGCCGCAACCCGTTCAGCTCGGTCATCCAGCGCGATTCGGTGGTGTTGAAGTTGAACAGCTCCTTGCCCACCGTGCCCACCACGAGCAAATAGGTGGCCAGGCCGTTCCGCGCCAAGCTGATCTGGCCCACGGCCAAGTTGTTGAGCTGCCCCTTGGAGGCGTTGGTGGCCACACTGCCCAAGCTGGGGTTATTGGGGTCGATCACGGTCTCGAGTTTGCCACAGCCACTAAAAGCCAATAGCCCAAACGTGAGAAAAAGAGTTTTTACAAATATATTTTTCATATTGTCAATAAGTTGGAGCGATGGAAGAAGATTAAAAATCAATGGCCAAGTGGAACATCATCCGACGGATGGCGGGGATACTGCCAATGTCGACCCCACTGCCCAAAGCAGCCGAGCCAAAGTTGGAGTTCTCGGGGTCATAGCCCGCCGTGTAATCGGTCCAGCGGAGCACGTTGTTGCCCGATACACCCAGGCGCACGCCACTGACCACACTGCCAAACACTTTGGTGAGCTGCTCGCGGGGCACCCGGTAATAAAGCGCCACTTCGCGCAGTTTGAAGAAACTGGTGATCACCGGGTTATAACCGGGGCGGGGATTGCCGCTCTCGTCCACGCCGTTGACTTTTTGGCGGTAGATCCCATTGGGAGTGGTGCCGTCAGGGGCTTGGTCGGTATTGCCCCAGTCATTGGTGTTGCCACCTTCGTCCCACAGCACGCGGGAGAGCGAAACAACGGTGAACCGGTGGCGGTAGTTCAACAAGGCCGAAAATTCAAAGTTTTTGAGGAAGGTGATCCGGTTGTTGAGCGACACTTCGTAGCGGGGTTGTTGGTCGCCATATACCGTCCAGGAAGTGGCATCAGCGGGATTGGTCCGGGGCTGGCCCACAATCTGGGTGGGTGATTCGCCCTGCTTGACGCGCCACTGGCCAAAAGTGGCCCCAAAACCGCCCACCAAACGTTCGGGAATGTCCAACCGCGTGATTTTAGAGCGGTTGAACCACACCAAGGGCTGAATAAACCAGCTAAAGTTTTCATTTTTCACAATGTCGCCACCCAAGCTCAGTTCCAGTCCCCGGTTTTGCAAGTCGGCCGCATTGACCGAGGTGGAAGTGACCCCAGTAGTGGGGGCGGTCGTCAAGGGCTGAATCAAGTCAAACACCTTCTTGTCATAGACGGTGAGCTCACCGGTGATCCGGCCACCAAACAAGCCAAAGTCAAGGCCATATTCCAGTTCGGTCGCTCTTTCAGGCTGGATATTGGTATTGCCCAGCACCGTGGAGGGGAAGAAACCGCTCTGGCCCCCTACGCCCACCACGCCCAGTTGGGAGTACAAAGTGCCAAAAGTGGGCAAGCCAGCAGTTTGGCCATAAGCTACGCGGAGTTTCAGTTGGCTCACCGTTTCATCGCCCCATGTGCCAAAGTTGGCCAAGTTGACCGCTACCGAAGCCCGGGGGAACGCATACCATTTGCTGGGATCGCCGTTGAGGGTGGACCGGTCGAAGCGTACCCCGGCCGAAGCAATGATTTTGTCCTCAAAGTTGGCTTCTTGCTGGGCAAAAAAGCCTTGATCCGTATTCCGGCTAAAAATCACATCTTGTTCAAATGCTTTGGCACGGGCCGGATTGGAAATGCCCACTGGCAACCCCCGGCCCCGCACGTAGTTGGCGCGGGCGTTGGTGCCCAACTGGACGATTCCGGCCGAGGAATTGAGTTCCAAGCGGCCGCCCATGGCAGCATAAGTAAACACCCCGGCCAATTGGACGTTGTAGTTGGTCACTTCGTTGCGGGTGTCTTGGGCATAGCCGGGGTTGGCTTCGGGGATCTGCGATTGGAGGTCGGAGGGCAGCCAGATGGTGGCAAAGCCGTTTTGATAGTCCAACCCTCCGTTCAACTTGAACGACAGGCTCATCTTCTGCGTGTTGAGCACTGAGATTTTGGCGTTCAGTCCTTGCAAAAAGCGGTTTACCTTCTGGTTATTGATGGCCCGGTCGCGGATGGCCAGCGGGTTTTCGCCCACTGGGCTATCGGGGTAGTTGCCTTGCGCATCGGGATATAGTTGGTAAAAAGGCTTGGTGTAGGGCAGGTTATAACCGTAGTTGATGTTGGAGTTGTCGTTGCCCGCCCAGCCCCGGTCATTGTTGGTGAGCACGTAGTTGGAGTTTACCCCTACTTCCAGCCATTTGGTGATTTTGTGATCCAAGTTGGCTCGGAAGGAATAACGGCCAAAGCCGGTGTTCTTCACAATCCCCGTTTCGTCCGAGATACTGCCGTTGATGTAGAATTTGGTTCTGTCATCCCCGCCGGTCACACTCAGTCGGGTGTTGCGGATCTGGCCCGTCCCCCCAAAAACCACGCGTTCCCAATCGGTGTAGGTGCCATTGGCCCGGGCAGTCCGCAGGGCTGGGATTTCGTCGGCACTGAAGTACTCCGTCAGCTTGGCTTCGGTCCAATCGGCCCCGCCATAGAAAGCCAGGGCTTTGCTGAAACCGATGTCTTGGCCGAAGCTCACCTTGGTTTTGCCGCCCTTGCCGCGCTTGGTGGTGATGATGACCACGCCGGCATTGGCCCGGGTGCCGTAAATGGCCGCCGCCGAAGCACCCTTCAACACTTCGATGTTTTCAATGTCATCGGGGTTGATGTCGGCCAAACGGTTGGCGTTGTTGTCTTGCGCCGAGGCCGCCGATCCGCCCACAGCCTTGTTGGCTTGCGACCGGCCGGTGGAGTTCTGGCTGTTGTCAATATAGACCCCGTCCACAATAAAAAGGGGTTGGGAGGCGGAGGACCCCAGCGTTGACACGCCCCGGAATTGCATGTTGAATCCCCCTCCGGGCATAGAACCGTTGGCCACAATGTTGGCCCCGGCGATTTTGCCCTGCAAGGCCCCGTCGGCGGTGACTGGGCTGGTCACGCCCACTAGTTCTTTGGCTGATACCGTTGCTACTGCATTGGCCAAATTGGACCGTTTTACACTCGTGGCCAAACCAGTTACCACTACTTCGCTCAAACCGATCACATCTTCAGCCAAAGTGACATTTAGATCGCTGGAGGAAGCCGGGATGTCCAATTCTTGGCTCACAAAACCAATGAAGGAAACGACGATTTTTTTGCCCGAGGCTGGTACGCTCAGTTTGTAGTTGCCATTGGCGTCGGTAATAACGCCCGCCGTGGTCCCTTTGACCACAATGTTGGCCCCGGGGAGGGGGCTGCCGTCCGTTCCGCTGGTCACTTTGCCGCTCACGGTTCGATCTTGGGCTTGACTGGACAATGCCGCGCACAGCATTAACAGCACCAAGCAGTGCTTGTAAAATTTGTTCATTAGGTTGACAGTAAAGTTTGAGAAAACAAAAAAACAACTTGTTGTATGTAAAATTTACCTCTAACTAAAAAAATGTGTTGTTTGTCCGTGGAGACAGTGTCTGTTAGGGTCGGTCAAGGTCAGTCAAAAAAATAACGATAGGCTCTTGTGCCAAAAAAGACCTATTTATCTATCACAATTTACTTTAACTGTGAATGATAAGCAAACTTTGGGTTGTTTTTTTGTGAAATTTGAAGCCACAAACGAGAATTAGCCAAAGAAACGGCTGATTTTCGGGTAAATTAAGCAGCCATTTTGCCGCAAACAGTAGATTGACACGTTGGCTTTGTGAAACGAGCAATTTGTGGTACATTGGCCTCCGTTCCCCAACACATCGGTCTAAGCCAACGGTGATTGGTAGCCAGTTGCAACCATCCATCCTTAAAATCAATGCACCCAATTGGAGTTGGGGCTGCTTTTTTTAAATGCTGTCAATTTTTCAACCCATTACACATGTCCAATAAAATTACTTTTCTGTGTGTATTTCTGATTTTTTTGGCCGGGACGGGTTTTGCGTGGCAAGCCGGCAAGGGCCAGATGTCGGCCAAGCTGAATGGCGAAAGCTGGAAAGCCAATGGTTCTTGCAGCTATATGTTGATCAAGACCACTTTGGCCATCACGGGCACGGACAAAAATGGCAAAAACCTGATCCGACTGGTGGTAAAAGATTACAAAGGTCCCGGATCGTATGTTTTCAATGCGGCCGATGTCACTTGGGAGGGCAATTATTTTGCACTGTCGGTGAACAAAACGACGGTAGAGGGCAAGTTCACCGTCAACCGGGCCGATGATGGCGAGGTGGAAGGTACTTTCAGCTTCTATTGTGTCCCCTTGGCCCAAAACCCCCGCGAAAGCCCCAAAGTGGTGGCCGAGGGCAAGTTCACCGCCATTGGCAGATAGGGAGCGGGAATGTAGGGATCGGCGAATGGGAAAAATCCCCTTTTTCGGGGATTGTAGTTGCGGAAAACAAGTAAGAATTTTGTACAGTGGCCAAACAGCGATTTGGACATTTTCGCACTTAACCTATTTGATGGCACAATGGCCTACTCGGATGTTCTCAAATCAATTCAAAACCTAGCGATCAATGGTCCGGTCAAGGGCAAGTTCGATGCCAGCTTGACCTTGGGCTACAATGGCAACCTCGATCTGACCCTTACCCTCAAAGTTTGGCTGGTGCAGTTGCCGGGCACGGGCAAACGCCGGCTGACCGATGTAGACAATACAGAGTTTGAGGCCGACAGCTGGCCCAGCGAAGAGTGGCGCACCTTTGGGGATATTTACCAGTCTGGCGGCGAAAAATTTTGGAACAACCGGTTTTGGCTCACGCACCTGAACGACGACTGGGACGGGCTCGATTACCCCTTTGACCAGTCCATCTATCATGTGTCCCCTCATACTTTTCCAATGGCAAACTTTGGCCACGCGTTGTTGCGCACCCCGAACTGGTCAGCCATGAGTGAATATCGGCCCACCCGGGGAATGGTGAGGCCCGCCATCAACTGCCGCTTTCGGTTGCAACTGGTCAGCCACCGGGATGCCTTCCATACAATGGTCCGGGTAGCGTATGTTACCAAACATGGTGATGGCCGCCCAATTGGCCCGGGCGAGTTCCGGTCGTACAGCAAGTTGAATACCCACCTTGATTTGCGCGAGAGGACCCTCAGAACCGAGGATCAAAATGGGGAAACGGTAATGGCCAAGCAAACCCCTTACGTACACGAGATCGGCCATTTGCTGGGCCAGCCCCATGTGGGGGTGCCAGTTGGGCAGCATCCCGGCGAGGCAACCTGCCTGGCCGCCATGCTCAACCAAGCACCGGAAAGCGCCAACGCGGATGCATGCTATGGCGTGAACCATGACACGATCCACAACATCATGGGCGCGGGCATGAGCCTGAGCCCCCGCAATGCCTTCCCCTGGCAAGCCGCCCTGGCCCAACTGACCAACACCAATCCAGCCGTTTGGCCCGTATCGGTTGACCGGCCCCTAACTGCCACCATCGTGGCCCGGGCCACGACCGATCAGTGGTACTGACCCCAGAAATGGCCCAAGTGACTGACCCAAGCCTTTTTTTGTTTACCTTGCCCTCAGCATTAGGTCCCTCTACTTGGTAGGGCCATTATGGGCGGATTGATCAATTTCAAATCAAGACTTAGTGAGCGATAGCGAACTGTGGCAAAGGTTCAAGCGTGGGGAAGAATCGGCTTATGCCCAAATCTTTCGCACCAATTATCCGTCGATGCGCAGCTATGGCCTCAAATTCGAGCACAATGTGGCCGTGGTCGAGGATTGCATCCAAGAGGTGTTCCTCCAGCTATGGCAGCGGCGCGATTCGCTTAGTCCCGTAGATAACATCAAGCCCTACCTGCTCAAGTCCGTGCGCCGCAAGGTAATCAGGCAAGGGGCCAGCCAGAAAGCCAAAAGGCTGTTGGCTGGCATTTTGTCCCAAGAGTATGCCTTTGAAGTGGTTTTTTCGCCCGAGCAAGAACTCATTCAGACCCAGGCAAGCCAAGAGAAGACGGCGCAACTACAGGCCCAGCTCGACCGCCTGCCCGCCCGCCAAAAGGAAATATTGTACCTGCTGTTTTACCAAGGCATGAGCTACGAAGAAATTGGCGTGGTGATGTCGCTCAACTACCAGTCGGCCCGCAACTTGGTTCATCGGGCCATTAAATTGCTCAAAAAGAACAACTTGCTTGCTTGGGGGGCGCTAGTTTTGGGGGCACTGAAAATACTTTGGGTAAAGTGAGTACAAAAACCGTTTCCCTGCCTTAGAGTATTGCAAGACGCACACAACGGGATGGAACATACCTACGCAACCTATGATTTGGCCGATTTATTGGCGGACAAAGATTTTCGGCAGTGGATACAAGCACCAAATGCAGAGAACAGTCGATTTTGGGAAGGTTTTCAAACCCAATTCCCCGACAAACAGGCATTGGTTGAGCAGGCCCGCCAGTTGATCTTGGCCTACCAAGTAGCCGAGGCCCCCGTGATTGAGGCCACTGTTGCCCAGGCTTGGGCAAAGTTGCAACGTGCCCCCGTCCAACGAATCCCAGTTTTTTTCCTCGCCCGACCTATATATCGGGTTGCCGCCAGTGTAGCCATTTTGACCGTGCTGGGGTTTGCTATTTGGTCAAATTTTTATAAAGGCAGCCCAATCATTTACCAAACGACGTATGGCCAAATCCGTACCGTTGAGTTGCCCGATGGCTCCAAGGTGACGCTCAATGCCAACAGTCGGTTGGAAATTGGCCAAGTCTGGTCCGATGAAGCCAGCCGAGAGGTAACACTGGTGGGCGAAGCTTTTTTTGAAGTAGCAAAGAAACCCACAACCCGGCAAAAATTCGTGGTCAACACCCCCGATCTGGCGGTCACGGTACTGGGCACGAGTTTTAACGTGAGTGACCGGAAGCAAAAAACCAGGGTAGTGCTCAACGAAGGATCCGTTACCCTAAAGCTCAAAACGGATGGCCCAGCCGCCAACAGCCACGAAGTGGTGATGCAAGTAGGGGACTTGGTAGAGTTTTCTAAAACCAACCAGCAACTGGTGAAGCAAAAAGTGCCGACGGAAAAATTTTCTTCTTGGAAAGACCACAAGCTCATTTTTGCGGACACGCCCATGTCGGAGATTGCCATGCTCATTCAGGATAGCTATGGCTTGGAAGTGGAACTTAGGGACGAGCGTATGTGGGAGCGAAAGATCAGTGGAACGATCCCGAGCAAGAATTTGAAAATACTCTTGTCCAGCCTGGAAACGATACTCAATGTCAAGGTGAAACAAGAGGGCCAAAAGTTAGTGTTTGCTGATTAAAAAATTAAATTTTAGGAAAAACAATTTTACTTACCAAAAAAATGAAAATGAAACTACTTACCCTTGCTTGCCTGAGCGCACTGTTCCTCTGGCAGGAGACCCTTGCCCAGGAGGTCACCTTGGCCCGGCACAACAGCAAAGTGCCCCGTCAGGAAACGGTTTCCGGCTCTGAGCCGCTCAAAGAAGTGATCAGGTACCTAAAAAAGCGGTTTGATGTTGACTTCATCTATGAACACGGAGTATTGGAAGGCAAAAGAGTTGCTTACATGCCCTTGCCAAGCGATGGATTGGATGAACTGCTAGCCCAAATCCTTCCCTCAGTCAATTTGAGGCACAAGAAGATTGATCAGAAAGTGTATGCCATCATTCCCCAAGGGTTTGGCGAAAAACAAACCACCAAGCTGAAAAAGGAACAAGTAGCAATGGTTGGTCAACTGCTCCCGCTGTTGTCCCCCGGCGTTGCCATAACCCCCTTTGGGCCTCGGCCGGGCCTGGGAAACTTCGACCGCCGCATCACGGGCAAGGTAACTTCGGCTGACGATAACGAGCCACTCCCCGCCGTCAATATCATCATAAAGGGGACCATGTCTGGCACCGTGACGGATGTCAATGGCAATTACACCCTCACTGTGCCCGACAATGGGGGCACGCTGGTGTTCTCTTACGTGGGGTTCATTTCCCAAGAAGTGGTGGTGGGCAACAGCAGTACGATCAACATTGTCTTGGTGGCGGATGAAAAAACGCTGGAACAAGTGGTGGTGATCGGTTATGGCTCGGTGCAGAAAAAAGACCTCATCGGCTCAGTGGGACAAACAAGTGCAAAGGAAATCGGCGAGGTAACCGCCGCAAATGCCCAGCAACTGATGCAGGGCAAGATCGCCGGGGTCCAGGTGATCAACAGTGGCGGTTTGCCCGGCAGCAATGTCAACATCGTGGTGCGCGGTACGGGGTCGTTCACCAACACTGAGGCCCTGTACGTGATTGATGGCATCCAGGGCGGGGCCAATGAGTTCAATTCCATTGCCCCCAATGACATCGAGAGCATCACCGTGCTGAAAGATGCGTCGTCCATTGCCATTTATGGGGCACGGGCCGCCAACGGCGTGGTGATGGTGACGACCAAAAAGGCCAAAACGGGTGCTCCTAAGGTGACCTACAACGGTTACGTGGGCCTGGCCACCCGGTGGCGCAAGCTGGACCTGCTCAATGCTGCGCAGTACATAGACTTGGTGCGCGACATTACCAATGACCAACTGACCGACAAGCTGCGCACCCCGGCCGTACTGCAAGATGTAACCGACTGGCAGGACGCTATTTTCCGCACGGCCCAGCTTTCGGAACACAATCTGGGCATCCAGGGCGGCACCGACAAAGTGAAATACCTAGTGTCCAACACCTACACCAACCAAGATGGGGTGATGAAGGACTACAATTTCATCCGTAATACGCTGCGCCTTAACTTGGTGGAAAATGTGGGCAAGCGTTTTCGCTTTGGCCAACAACTTATCTTCCGCTACACGGTGACCAAGGGCAACACTGCCAGCTTTGCCGATGCCATACGGATGCCTCCCTATGCGCCCATCTTGGATCCCACGAATTTGGGTGGCTATTCCCGCGTGACGTCCAATATAGACTTGAACGATGGCGCCAACCCGCTGACCGATATCAACTTGAGCGAACGCCGGGCCCGCGATTTTTATATGTTGGGCCAGTTCTATGGTGAAGTGGACATTACCGATTGGTTGACGTTCCGCTCCCAAGCCTCGGTCAATTATGGATCGTACAACGGCTACAACTACATCAAGGCCCGCGCCAACAGCAATTTGATTTTTGGCAACAGTATTGATGAATATTATGGCTCTTATATTGGCCCATTGTTGGAAAACTTCTTTACTTTGAACAAGACCTTTGGCAAGCATAACATTGTAGCCACCTTGGGCAATACTTACATTAATGGGGGAGTAAACCGGGAACTCCGCGTCACGGGTGGCAATTTCCAGAACGATGAGTTAAAAAACATCGCCTTTGCCGGGCAATCCACCATCACGGGCGGTTCGGGCGGGTTGCCCCAAGGTGGCGGCATTTCATACTTTGCCCGGGTCAACTATACCCTAAACGACAAGTACCTGTTCACGGCCAGTTTCCGGCGCGATGGCAGCCCCGTGTTCCCGGCGGGCAACAAATTTGCCAACTTCCCCGCCGCCGGGGTGGCCTGGAAAATCTCCGAAGAAGAGTTCATGAAAAACCAAAACCTGTTCTCGTCGCTCAAGCTGCGGGCCAGCTACGGGATCACGGGCAACTCGAGCATTCCGCTCCAGACCTCCAATATTTTCAAGGGCAGCCCCACCAACTTGGTGTATTCGCTGGGCGAAGACCGGGGGTTCATCGGTGGGGCCACGGTCAACCAACCGATTGACCCTAATACCCGCTGGGAAACCACCCGCCAAACCGACGTGGGCATCGACGCCGGGTTTATGCAAGACCGCCTTACCGTGGGCTTGGTCTATTACAACCGCGACAACCGCGACCTATTGGTTGGTGTGCCTATCTCAGTATCTTCGGGCTTTGGCGGGCCGTTTGATCGCGTGCCAACCGTGATCCGCAACGCGGCCAATGCCTACAACCGGGGCTTTGAGGGCACGATCAACTTCCAGGGCGAGACCAAGGGCGGGCTGCGCTATAGCTTGGGCGCCAATGCCGCCTACAACAAAAATCAGGTGGTGAGTTTGGGCGCAGGCCAGCCTTTTGCCGGCGGGTTTGTAAATGGCGGTTATGCGGCCACCCGCACCGAGCCCGGCCAGCCCATTGGCGCATTCTTTGGCTATGTGGCCAGCCGGATAGTGCCCAGCCAGGCCGAGGTGACCCGCCTCAACGAACAAGCCCGCCAGCGCACGGGCCGGGCCGATGCTACCTACCAATCCCAGTTTGCCCCCGGTGATGTGGAGTACGCCGATCTCAACGGCGACGGCATTGTCACCGAAGCCGATCAACAGTTTCTGGGCAGCCCCATCCCCAAATGGAATTATGGGGCCAATGTGAGCCTCGGTTACAAAAATGTTGATTTTATGATGAGTTTTTACGGAATCGGGGGAGTGAGCGTGTGGAACGACCAACTCTATACCCTCACCGGCATGACCCGGCCCTTCAACTCCAGTACGGCCGTGCTTAACCGCTGGCGGCGCGATGGCGATGTGGTGGACTATCCAAGGGCGGGCCAAAATGCCAATGGCAACCTCAACCTGCGCGGTTCCACCCGCTTTATCGAGAATGGCTCCTACCTGCGGGTGCGCAACGTGACCGTCGGCTACACCTTGCCTGCCTCGGTGCTGAAAGTGGCCAAGAACACAATTTCCAACCTGAGGGTGTATGTGACCGCCCAGAACTTGTTTACCTTTACCAAATATTCGGGGTATGACCCCGAAATTGCGGCCCAAGGCACCGACGCCCGCAGTTTCTTGTTTGCCCGGGGGATCGACAATGGCCAGTACCCCCAGCCCCGCAGTTTCTTGCTGGGCGTACAAGTTTCTTTTTAAAACTGGGAACCTTGAAGTGCGACAAGTTGTATTAAACTCAAAATAGACTTAGCAAAATGAAACACAAACTCTTTGCCCTCCTCCTCTCTGTTTTGGTGATGGTGAGCGGCTGTAACCCTGATATCCTGGATGTCAAGAACCAAGGTGCTTACGACGAAGCCACCTATTTTGTTTCCGCCCCTCAGTTCAACGAAGGCATTGTCGCTACCTATGCCACCTTGCTGTTGCCTGGGCTCTATACCCGTGATGCCTACTTCAACTTTGACCTGCTCGGGGGCGATGCGACCAACAACGTGTTCCTGCTCGGCGACCTGGCCCAGTTGCAGGACTTTAGTTTTGGTTCGGCCCAGCCGCAGTTGCAGGACTTTTGGCGCAATAGTTACCGGATGGTGCTGCGGGCCAATCTCATACTTTCCAAGCTGAACGAATGGCAACCCACCTTGCCCGCCGACCAGAACCTCAAAAAGCAATACACTGCCGAGGCGCGTTTCTTGCGCGGGTATGCCTACTTCATGTTGGTCAACAATTACGGTCGCGTACCCCTGCGCTTGGATTATGCACTTGCGGTGCAGGACGCCCCGCGCGCTCCGTTGGCCGAAATCTGGGCTGCTATTGAGGCTGATTTTACGGCCGCGGTTACTGGTTTGCCGGTGGCCTATGCCCCCAGTGACTTGGGCCGGGCCACCCAAGGTGCGGCAGTGGCCATGCTGGGCAAATCCCTCCTCTACCAGAAAAAATATCCCCAAGCCCAAGCCGAGTTTGAGAAATTGCTGCGCGCCCCGTACACCTACTCGCTCAGTGCCCGCTTCGACGACCTGTTTACTGAGGCCAACAACACGCGCAATCCCGAGGTGGTTTTCAATGTGATCCACGGCCCGTGGCAGGGCTGGGGTGTGGGCAATGCTTTCTTTATGTTCGGTGGCCAAGAAGCTTGGGGCGGCCGGGCCACCCACTCGGGCCGGGCGCAAGAATACGGCTGGAACGACTGGAACAACGTGTTCGTGTCCGACGCCTTGGTGCGCTCCTTCCGGTATAACAACGAAGGGGGCCAGCCCTACACCGATCCCCGCGCCCGCCTTACTTTTTATGGCGATGTGCCCAGCGGTGGCGACACTGATTTCTGCAACCAGTGTCCGGGTGGGGCCAAGCCTTATCCCTTTGGCTCGACCAATACCATCCGCTATAACTGGCGCAAGTATTGCATCTACGAGATCAGGGAAAAAAGCGACTTGCCCCAAAGTTCGATCAACACGATCCTGATCCGCCTGGCCGATGTGAAACTGATGCTGGCCGAAGCCATGATCTTCCAAGGCAACACGGCCGGGGCCTTGGCCCAGATCAATGACGTACGGGCACGGGTAGGTGCGTTCCGATACACAAGCTTGGGCGCCCAAGACAACGCCATCACCATCCTGCGCCGCGAACGGCAAATGGAACTGGCCGGCGAGATGCACCGCTGGATGGACCTGAACCGCTGGGGCATTACCCAAGTTACTCTCAACGCGGAGAAACAACTGCAACTGGGCCGCCAACCGTTCCAGCCCAAGCACGTCCTGTTCCCCATCCCGCAGTTGGAGAAAGACACTAATCCCTTAGTGGCTGCCGATGTGGCCGGGGAGTGGAACTAGGGTCGCGATAAGAAATGCACCTGTCCAATATTGCCAACTCGTAAATCCCAACCCAGCCCACCTTTCCGGGGGGCTGGGTTTTTAGTGACTTCAGTAACCAGCCCACGTTGACGGGCTCATAATGGGCAACTCTTATGCCCCGAGGTGAACCGGGGCGGCTACAATGCCAGTTTTGGCACCTACCGCAGCCCACAACCTGCTCACCCTGCGAAACGGAAAAAGCGCAAGCAAGAGTTTTACTGGGGCAGCACCTACCTATCGCAGTCTTCGCGAGTGCTGAGCAGTGGCAAAGCTGTGGTGGGCGTCGAGATTTTTTCCGCCGACGGCAAGTCCAGAAAGCCGGCCGCTCCCCGATAGCTTTTGCGACTGGCCTTAGATCTTAACGCCCAAGCGGGTTTTACCGCTTTGCTCCAATTGGTTTTTCTGACCGCAGGGCCACCCGCCCGTTTTCCCTATTTTTTTGGGTGGCTGTCATAATTGGTAGGCGTGCCTGCTTTTGGGATTGTTGCCCCCCACAATCCTTTTTTAGTGGACTTTCGCAAAATGGGTAAAATGATGAACTTTGAATGTGGGCGAACCCAAGGAGAACAAGCCATGCAAACGACGAAACAGGTGCCCGGACAACAGGTGCTCAATAATCAATATCAACTACACAGGCATGAATTTAGCTGCGATGTGGAACCGTTGAACCACAACAGCACCCATGGTTACCCGAAAGACGAACACTTGACCCCGGCGCTGATTTGGGAACAAGCCAAAGATGATTTGATTCAATCGGGGCAAGGCTACTTGACTGCTGACGATAAGGTTTTTGTCCAAAAGCGCTTGCCTAAGATTGATGGGGGCCATCGTCAATACAGCGGCCACAAACACCGACTCGCCAAGGGTATAGGCCTCGTCAAGCTCAGCTATTGCGACGGGGGAAAAAACCGCAAATGGGCGATTGAACACCGCGTCCTTGACCCAGAGCGAGACGGCAAGATCAAATTGGGCCATCGCAGTAGTGAGCGCAATAGCGTCAACCGGGGGCAGATAACTCATCAAACGATGCAAATGGATAGTTGGCATGCCAAAAAACCCACTATGGCGCGGCTCATTGCCGAGAACAAGGCCTTTTACCGTCCCATCAAAAAGAACCGGCTGACCGCTCGAATTGGCAACAAAATACCATACCGGGCCGTTGATACCTTCATCTGGAAGGAGGCCGAACCCCAGACCAAGAAAACAGTCTAATCAACCCGAGCAATGAACTATTATCCGGTTATCTCATCGCTCAACTCAACCGGCCGGCCATTCGTTTTACCTAAATGAGAAAGTCCCAACACAATGAAGAACCTAACTTTTCGCACAATTTTTAATTTGGGGTTCATTTGCTCGCTTACAATCTTCAATTCGCTTTTGGCCCAACAAACGGGCAGCCTGGAGGAAACAACTGATGGACAAGATGAAACCGAGTTTAAACGTGGTGCCCGCATCATTCTCAATGATAATTTTAGCAAAGATGCCGTGGGCGATTTTCCGGCAAAATGGAACAGCAGCAAATCAGGCACTGTAAAAAAACTAAAAGGATTTACTGATCAATTTTTGAAAATTGAAGACAATGCGGTGGTAACACCGCAACTCACAAAACCCTTGCCCGAACACTTTACCCTTGAATACGATTTAATAGTACCAAGCGATGTCCCCATACGGATGGCAAGTATGGGTTTCGGCATCAAACCCTTTGCTATTCACAACTTACTGAGTCCCAAAGATGGCGTGGTTTTTTCTTTTCATAGCTCAAACAAAGGCATTGCCGATGGCTTAAAATTTGGCACGAAAAATACACTTACCAGCCAGCCCGGATTGCAAAAAATAGATTACAAAACACCACTAGATCAGGTGATCAAAGTGGCTGTTTCGGTAAACAAGCAACGGATCCGGTATTATGTAGATGGCGTAAAAATGGTGGATATGCCCACGGCATTTGATCCGTTGTTTCGCAAATCAATTTTCTTTTGCCCAAGCATCCACGGGGCCAAAGAAAGCAAGCTCAATTATTTCTATATTACCAATGTAGTAATTGCCGAAGCTGGAACCGACCGCCGTAGCCAGGTACTAAAAGAGCTGATGGAAAATGGCCGCTTTAGCACCAATGCCATACAATTTGCCACCAATAGCGCCAAACTTACTGAAGCGAGCAATGCCATCATTCAGCAAATAGTTGATGCATTAAAAGAAGATGAAACCTTGCGCCTCAAAATTGTTGGCCATACCGATGGGGATGGCGATGCTGCCAAAAATGTATTGTTGAGTAAAGAGCGGGCCAATGCCGTAAAAATAAAATTAGTAAGCTTGGGTATTGCAATTGCCCGACTAAGCACCGATGGCAAAGGCGAAACCGAGCCTGTGGCCGACATAAACACCAATGACGGGAAAGCCCAAAATAGGCGAGTAGAATTTATTAAATGGTGATTGCAAAATCATGCCTATTTATGGTGTACCCGAATGTTTGGGCAATTTTAGTATAAAACCAGGGCGTGGTCTCTCGACCAAGTTTTAGCCCCTTTTTTAGGTTTCTTTTTGTCAATACATACTCAAACCTGACGGGTTTTAAAAACCCGTCAGGTTTATCATGTTGTTTATCTAATGGTTAAAATCAATCCTTTGCAAAAACTACTTGTGATTGCGTATGAATATTGGTTGGGGTCAAATAACCCAGTGATTGAGGTTTGCGCCCGTAATGGTAGGAATGGATAAATTCAACAAGTCTTTTTTCTATCCTGGCCCGTCGGCAAAGATGTTCGGGTGTACGTACGCATACAGGAGCGTCCCCCCAAAACCACTCCATGAAAGTATTGTCCAATGCCTTGCCATCTGTTGAAAGTCTCACATTTTCATTTTTGAGTGTTGGTGTGTAATTGTTGCTTGTGAATTGA
>JAYUVL010000389.1:0-9521 GCA_043754075.1 Cytophagales bacterium
AATTAACCAGCAATTTTAAAATGGAACCAAAGAAGATAGGTGCTCAACTCCGCACTGCCCGCCAAGCTAGAAACCTGACCATCGAGCATCTGGCTTATGAAACGAACATGTCGGCTTCGGGCTATGGAAAAATTGAGCGGGGTGAGGTAATGCCCCATCTCGATAAACTCGAGAAAATATGTACTTTGTTAGAATTGGATTTGGCAATTCTACTGGGTTATGCCCCATCGGCATCATCAGCTCCCCCCTTTTCCAATAATGATGTAATCAGGGAAATGGCAATTATTCGTCAAGAAGTCGCTATGATGCGCAATTATCTCGCCATAACCCTCAAAGAAATTGCTATATTGCGAAGAGAACTGGTTAAAAACCAATCCAAAAAATGAGATTATCCGCGTATCATTATTTCTTAACCGAAAGAACTCACCCACTTCCCGACCCGCAGCCAACGCCCGCCGTACCGCGCGACGCGGTGGGCCACGGTTTCCTATCCCCTGCGAAAGGCCAAACCCTGACCCGATCAAACCATTTGGCCCAAAAGCCCCCGGCGATTATGCTGGGGGCTTTTTCTATTTGGCCAAAGTGTGTATCTTCGGGCTATCATCCAATCGTGATCCATTGCCATGAAAAAAATCTATTCTCCCTTTTCCCAAACCTTGGCCACCCTCGCGCTGAGTGCTGGCCTGCTGGCCTGCGGGGGCCAAAACCAAACCACAGGCCAAACCGAGGCCAAACTGGTAGCCGACGCCGACAATGGCGGGATTGAGCTCGCCGAAGGCTTCGGGGCCGTAGTGGTGGCCGACTCGCTGGGCGAGGCCCGCCACCTGATCGCCAATGCCAACGGCGACCTTTACGTGATGCTCCGCCAACCCAATAAAGCGGGCAAAAGCATTGTGGCCCTGCGCGACACCAACGGAGACGGCAAGGCCGACCAGATCGAAAGCTTTGGCGATTACTGCGGCACGGGCATCGAGTTTTACCAAGACCACCTCTATTTCTCGTCCGACACGGCCGTTTGGCGGTATAAAATGACCCCAGATCAGCTCGTGCCCAGCGGGTCGCCAGAACTGATGGTGACTTTCCCCCGGCAAGACGGCCATGAATCCAAGCCCCTCACCTTTGATGGCCAGGGCAACATGTACGTGACCGTGGGCGCACCGTCGAATGCTTGCCAAAAGGAGGATCGGGTGGTCGGTTCGCCCGCGATGGACCCCTGCCCCATCTTGGAACAGCACGGTGGTGTGTGGCGCTTTTCGGCCACCCAACCGGGCCAAGTGCACGGCAAGGACGGCTACCGCTATGCCACCGGGATCCGTAATGCTGTTGCCCTGCGCTGGAACCCAGCGGCCAGCCAGCTCTATGCCGTTCAGCACGGGCGCGACCAACTCCACACGCTTTACCCCGAGAAATTTACGGTGGAACAAAACGCCGAACTGCCCTCCGAGGAATTTATGTTGCTCAAGGACAAATCGGACTTTGGCTGGCCCTATTGCTACAACGACCATTTGCAGGGCAAAAAAGTGACCTCCCCCGAATATGGCGGCGATGGCAAAAAAACCGATCGCTGCGAGGGCAAGGACAAGCCAATTGTGGCCTTTCCCGGCCACTGGGCCCCCAACGATCTGATTTTTTACCAAGGATCGATGTTCCCCGAAAAATACAAAAACGGGGCGTTCATTGCCTTCCACGGCTCTTGGAACCGGGCGCCGCTGCGCCAAGGTGGCTACAAGGTGATGTTTGTGCCCATGCAGGGTGAACTGCCCTCGGGCGAACCAACCGTGTTTGCCGATAAATTCATCGGAATGGACACGCTCTCCAGCCCCGGGGATGCCCGTTTCCGGCCGATGGGCCTGGCCACTGCCCCCGATGGCTCGCTGTTCATCGCTGATTCGCGCAAGGGCCGTATCTGGCGGGTGATCTATGCCGATGACAAGAAGGTCGCCATCAAATAGTTGCCCCGCATCAGCGGCCAACCAACGGCGCGATTTACCCAAAAATCAAAAAGGCCCGCATTTTTAAAATGCTGGCCTTTTTGGTCAAAACAACCGACGGATGCTTACTTGTTACCCTCGGCTGGGGTCGGAGTGGTTTTGGCCTGATCAGTTTTGTATTTATCGTTCAGTCCCTTTAAAATATCTTGGGTAACATCCAGTTTGTCATTGGCCAATAAAATACCGCCGCCCTTGGAATAACCAAATACGAACTGGTACTTTTTGTTCTTGTTGTAATCCTTCAGGTAATCGACCAAAGTATCGTAAAAGCGGTTGGTAATAATTTTCTCTTCTTCCATCAAACCGGCGGTCACATTGTCGCGGTAGGCGACCAGTTCCTGCTCCTGCTGGCCAAGGGCCTGCTGCTCGCGCTGGGCTTCGTTGGGGGTCATGGTGCCACCCTGATAGCGGCGTTGGAAGCTTTCAGCCGCCTGCCGGAAAGTGCCTTGGCGCGCCATCAGTTGCTTTTCAGCCTTCTCGCGTTTCTGGGCCAACACGGCTTGGGCATCTTCCAAATACTTGTAATTGGTCAAAATCGAGTCCGTATTGACAAAAACAATGTTTTCCCCGGCTGGTACGTTGGCCGAAGTTCCGGTTTGAGCAGCCTCACCCTTGCCCGAGAAATGGAGGTAATACAACACGGCCACGGCCACGGCCAATACGATATTCAATACTAACGATACTTGATTCACGGGATAAGAGTTTAAAATTCAACCATGTGGCATTTTTTGCTGCGCAAAGTTATAAGAAGTTTTAGATTTAGAAAGCCCCAACGGCCAAAACGCCTATTTGCCCAGCTCGGTGGCCCGCCGGAGTGCTGCCTCAAGGCCCTCGCCAATGCTGGTGGCCAGGTGGT
Organism: Cytophagales bacterium; assembly: GCA_043754075.1. Taxonomy (GTDB): domain Bacteria; phylum Bacteroidota; class Bacteroidia; order Cytophagales; family Thermoflexibacteraceae; genus JALONO01. The sequence continues at coordinate 2,848 of JAYUVL010000389.1, forward strand.
GGCCCGCAAAAGTTTGGAGCGCGGCCTCGGTGGTGCCCCCCTTGGAAGCCACCCGGGCAATCCATTCCCCGCAGCTCAAATGGTGCATGCCCTGCAAATGGATGGCCCCCATAAAGGTCTGCTCCACCAGCACTTCGGCCTGCGCCTTGGTGAACCCCATACCCATGGCCGACTGGATCATGGCATCCATGAAATAGTACACATAGGCGGGCCCACTGCCCGAAATGGCCGTGACGGCATCCAACTTGGACTCGTCGTCGAAGTACAGCGATTTGCCCGTCGTGTTGAGCAAGTTTTGGATCGCAAAAGTTTCTTCCTTCGTCACGGCTTGGGCCGAGGTAAACCCGGTCATTCCCATCCCGATCTGGGCGGGCAGGTTGGGCATGGCCCGCACTATTTTTTGGGTGGGCAATGCCTCGGCGATGCTGCGCATGGTAACCCCGGCCATGATGGACAGCACCGTTTGCCGGGGCGACAAGTAGGGGCTGATCTGGGCCATGAGCGCGGCGGAGTCTTGTGGCTTGATGGCCAAAATGATCACTTCCACTTCGCGCAGGTAGTCGCCCGGTTCACAAAACACTTGGCCAAACCCCAGCGATTTGAACAGTGCCACTTTCTCGGCATAATGCTCCAAAATGTACAAATCGTCTTTCAGGACGGCATGGTTGGCGATAAAAGCATCGGCATACGTTTTGCCCATGTTGCCCCCCCCAATGATCAAAATTTTCATAAACAATGTTTGTTTGCCAGCCCATTGGGCCTTTCAGTGGGCAAATATAGGCAAAAGCCAACCCGGGTCTTGCCGTTGGGCGGCAAATACCAGGGCGCATCTTTTAACCGCCCCTACGAACCGAAAAAAATCGTGGGAAAATTAGGAAATAAGTTTTCCCGTCCTTTATTTTGCAGCAACACCGTTGTCCTACCTATTAAGTAGGTAATTGGTTTATAAAGAAAGGGGGAGAGAATAGGCTCGGCGAACCCTTAGCAACCTACGGCGCATAACGCAAGGTGCTACTTCCTATCCCCGGCTGGGTTGCTAGGGAAATATAAATTGGTTACATCCATGAAACACCCATTTTATCCATTGGCCATGCCGTCGGCGGCCCATTTTTTCAAGTTTGCTTTTGGCAGCCTCTTGCCCACCGGCCCGCGCTGTTGCTGTCGTTGTTTGGCCTAGGTTTGCCGTGGCCAAGCCAGTGGTCAGGCCAATCCCAAGGGTTTTCACCAAGCGTGTTGCGTTTCCCAAAAATAAATCCGTCGTTTTTTCTATCATTCCTTAACACCACAAAAAATGTCCAAAGCGTTCAAATTTGAAACCCTCCAACTCCACGCGGGCCAAGAAGTGGACCCCACCACCCGCTCCCGGGCGGTGCCCATTTACCAAACCACTTCCTATGTGTTCAAGGATTCGGACCATGGGGCCAACCTGTTTGCCCTGCGGGAGTTTGGCAATATTTACACCCGGATCATGAACCCGACCACCGATGTGTTCGAGAAGCGGATTGCGGCACTTGAGGGCGGCGTGGCAGCGTTGGCGGTCGGTTCGGGGCAAGCGGCCCAGTTCATTGCCCTCAACAATTTTTTGCAAGCTGGGGACAGTATGGTGAGCAGCCCATTCCTCTACGGTGGCACTTACAACCAGTTCAAAGTAGCCTTCAAGCGGTTGGGGATCACCGTCAAATTTGCGGCCAGTGACCGGGCCGAAGACTTGGCCGCCCAAATCGATGAGCACACCAAGGCCATTTATGTCGAGACGATCGGCAACGGCGCATTTTCGGTGCCCAACTTTGCGGAAGTGTCGGCCTTGGCCAAAAAACATGACATCCCTTTGGTAGTGGACAATACCTTTGGCGCGGGTGGTTACCTGTTCCGCCCGATTGAGCACGGAGCCAACATCGTTGTCGAGTCGGCCACCAAATGGATCGGAGGGCACGGCACCAGCATCGGCGGGGTCATTGTCGATGGCGGCAATTTTAACTGGGGCAATGGCAAGTTTCCCCAATTCTCCGAACCATCGGAGGGTTATCATGGGCTTAACTTTTGGCAAGTATTTGGCTCTTCGGGGCCATTTGGCAACATTGCCTTTATCATCCGGGCGCGGGTGGAGGGCCTCCGCGATTTTGGCCCGGCACTGAGCCCATTCAATTCGTTCCTGCTCACCCAAGGCTTGGAAACCCTCTCGCTCCGGGTAGATCGCACCGTGGAGAACGCCCTGCGCGTGGCCCGCTGGCTGGAAGCCCACCCAGCCGTGGAGAGTGTCAACTATCCTGGCTTGGAAAGCAGTGCCTACCACGCGCTGGCCAAGCAATACTTGACCAAAGGTTTTGGTGGGGTGCTGAGCTTCAACCTGAAAGGGGATCGGGAGCAGGCGGCCAAGTTTGTCAACAGCTTACAGTTGATCAGCCACTTGGCCAACGTGGGCGATGCCAAGACCCTCATCATCCACCCAGCCTCGACCACGCACCAACAACTGGACGACGAAGCGCAACTGGCGGCGGGTGTAACTCCCGCCCTGCTCCGGCTGTCGGTCGGGATTGAGCACATTGATGACATCATTGATGATTTGGCCCACGCTTTTGCGGCCATTGCCTAACCTGAACCCAACCGGGCGGAGCATGATCAGCAAGGATGCCTCCGCCCGGTTGTTTTTGCGTTGCACGCAGCATCCTTGGGATTTTTACAGAACAGCGGGCAACCGATTGAAAATCAAGTTACCCGATGCTAAAAATTGCTAAAATCGTTTTTATTTTGGTCTAGATCCGCCTGAGCACGCTGGTTTTGGGGCCAACTTTACCACAGTTCCCGAATCATCAAGCCAATCAGCAATGAAAATTTCCAGAATTATCTTTAATTTTGGTTTATTTTATTTTCAACACCAATCCACTTCCCACCGTTGAAACCTACACACACTCAAATTTATCATTACCACGATTATTTTTACCTTGAAAGCGGCGAAGATTTGGCCGGGCTCGAGATAGCCTATACTACCTTGGGCCAGCTCAATGCCGACAAAAGCAATGTGGTGTGGATCTGCCACGCACTGACGGCCAACGCCGATGCTAGCGACTGGTGGAAAGGGCTGGTCGGCCCGGGCTATTTGTTTGATCCTGACAAATACTTTATCGTGTGCGCCAATATCCTTGGCTCTTGCTACGGCACCAGCGGCCCACTCACCATCAACCCCCGCACGGCCAAATCTTACTTCAACGAATTTCCCCAAATGACCATCCGCGACATGGTGGCCGCGCACGATTTGCTGAGGGCCCATCTGGGCATTGAGCGCATCTATTTGGGGATTGGCGGCTCGCTTGGGGGCCAGCAAACGATGGAATGGGCCATCCAACAGCCCGATAGGTTTGTTAATCTGGTCTTGATCGCGACCAACGCCCGCCATTCTGCTTGGGGCATTGCCTTCAACGAATCGCAGCGCTTGGCTATCATGGCCGATCCTACGTGGGCCAGGCCCAGCCCCAGCGCAGGCAAAGCTGGACTGAAAGCCGCCCGATCCATCGCCCTGCTGTCCTACCGCAACTATGAAACCTATGTGGATCGGCAATCAGAAACGAGTGAAGAAAAAATGGACGATTTCCGGGCGGCCAGCTATCAACGCTACCAAGGTGAAAAATTGGTGCGGCGGTTCAATGTCATTTCTTACCTGCGGATCTCCAGGGCTTTCGATGCGCACAACATCGGCCGAGGCCGAGGGGGAGCGGTGGCGGCCCTGGCCCGTATCCGTGCCCGCACGCTAGTGGTCGGGATCACTTCCGATCAATTGTTTCCACCAAGTGAACAACATTTTTTGGCCCGCCACATTGCCGGAGCGGGATATGTTGAGATTAATTCGTCGTATGGCCACGATGGCTTTTTGGTTGAACACCAAAAACTGACCGAAATACTGGCTGATTTCTTGAAATAAACCAATTCAATACATATCTTTGAGCCGTTCGCAGTTTATTATTAAAGTAGTTCAAGCTGACTAAACCAATATTATCCTAAATTTTGACGGCGCTGAATTTTTATTTTACTAAATGAAAAAAATTGAACTGGTTTATATCATCGAAGACGATCCCATTTCGGTGATTTTGGCGAAAAAGCGGGTAGAACTTCATCCGGCATTTGACAACAGCCTGACTTTTGCCAATGGGCAAGAGGCCCTGAACCATTTGCAATCGGTGATCCAAGACCACGGAAAATTGCCCAACTTGATCTTGCTTGATCTCAACATGCCGGTTATGGACGGCTGGCGGTTCTTGGACAGTGTCACCGCGATACCACTTTCGGCCCACATCCCTACTTTTATCCTGTCCTCTTCTATCCACCCCAACGATATCGCTCGATCCAAATCGTTTAAAATGGTTGAAGGCTTCATCTCCAAGCCACTGACCCAAGTGAGCATGGATGATATTGTTAATAAGTTAACCAACTTGGAAGATTAAAACTTGGAGATAGGCAAGGAATTGCCTAAAATACCAACACTAGGCAGTAAAGAAAACCCGCTTTACTCTTTCACCAATTCCCGTCATGATTTCATAGGGAATGGTGTCAAGGGCGATGGATAGTTCCAACAAACTTGGTTTGGCCCCAAACACAATCACTTCGTCCCCTTCGTGAGCGGGTATGCCCGTAAGGTCGATCATGGTCATGTCCATGCACACATTGCCAACGGTAGGGGCCAGTTGCCCATTGACCAAGACCATACCACGACCTTGGCCCAGCCGGCGGTCATAACCGTCGGCATAACCGATCGCGATGGTGCCGATCTGGCTCTCGCGCTGGAGCTTGCCGTGGCGGCCATAACCCACGGTTTGATCGGCTGGCAGGTTTTTGATCTGCGAAATCGTCGTTTTCAACGTGCCCACCGTTTGGAGCTTTGTTTGGTGCACCCCGTTGGCTTCCACCCCATACAGCCCGATCCCTAGGCGAACCATGTCAAATTGCGCCTCGGGAAAGCGGACAATCCCGGCCGAATTAAGGGCATGTTTGAGCGTAGGGTAGCCCAGGCCCGCTTCCAACTGGGCGGCCATGACCCGAAAAGCGGCCAGTTGCTGGCGGGAAAATTCAGTCAACCGATCTTCATCGGCCCCGGCCAAATGGGTAAAAATGGCCGCTACTGGCAAAAAATGGCAATTTTTTGCCAAAATGTCCTGTAGCTTGGCGATTTCACCGGGCAAAAAGCCCAGTCGGTGCATCCCAGTATCGAGTTTGAGGTGGATCGAGGGCATGGCCTCTGGTGGCAAGGGCGCCGGCTGGTGGCCCAAAAAATCCAACCACTGGGCCAACAAGCGAAAACTGTATATCTCCGGCTCCAAGTGGTAGCGGAGCAGCGTATCGAAAGTGGCCTCGGCCGGGTTCATCACCATGATGGGGAGGTTCAGCCCGCCCTGGCGCAGTTGGACCCCCTCATCGGCATAGGCAACGGCCAAGTAATCAACGCCCTTGCGCTGCAACAAACCGGCTACCTCTGTGCTGCCACTGCCATAGGCAAATGCCTTGACCATGACCATTATCTTGACATTGGGCCGTAGCAGGCTGCGATAATAGCCCAAGTTCCAAGCCAGCGCATCCAAGTTGATTTCTAACACCGTGCCGTGGATCTTTTCTTGCAAAAAAGCCGTGATCCGCTCAAACCCAAAAGTGCGCGCCCCCTTCACCAAAATGATTTCCCCCTGAAACTTGAAGGTGTTTTGGTGGAGTTTTGCCAAAAGATCGTCGGTGGTAGTGCAAAAATATTTTTCTGGTGTGGAAAAAAGCGATTGGTTTTGGGCTATTCCCGCGCCGATGCCGATCAGTTTGCTCACTTGGCGGGCCGCCAACAGCTCGGCAATCTTCAGGTAGAGCATTTCCGCCGGCAGACCGGTTTCCAGCATATCGGAAATAATGACGGTGCGGGCCGGGTAAGCGGGCCGGCCGGGCTGATCGAGCTGGGCCAAAAAGTCAAGGGCCACGGCCAAGCCCGCCAGATCGTTGTTGTAGGTATCGTCGATGAGGGTGTTGCCATGCTGGCCCCGCTTCAATTCAAGCCGCATGGGCACGGCCCGGTTGCGCGCAGTGCCAAATATGAGATCGATCCGGTGCTGGATCCGGGCCATCGAGTAGCCCAGACAGTAAAGTGCGGCCACGCAATGCAGGCAGTTTTCCAGCGAGGGGGCATCGGTGAAAGGTAGGCGGAGTTCGGTTTCTTCGCTCGCTATGGCACATTGGAAAACGGTCTGATCCATGGTGCGGGTCTCGCTCAGCAGGTGCAAATCGGCACCCGATCCAGTTCCCCAAGTAAATAACTTGGTGGACTGCCCCTTGGCCCACTCGCCGATGGCTTCCCGTACCTGTGCGTGCGACTGGCAATAAATCAACGTTTGGCAATGGGCAAACAACTGGAGCTTTTCCCTGATTTTTTCGGGCCGACTGGCAAACCCTTCGTCATGGGCGCTGCCAATGTTGGTAAAAATGCCAAGGGTGGGCTGGATCAGGGCGGCCAATGGGGCCATTTCCCCCACCCGCGACACCCCCGCCTCAAACACGCCCACTTGGTGCGCGGGCTCAAGCTGCCAAACCGAGAGTGGCACGCCCAGTTGGGAATTGTAGCTTTTGGGGCTTTTGACCACCTGCTGGTCATGGGCCAGCAAACGGCCCAACCATTCTTTGACAATTGTTTTGCCGTTGCTGCCGGTAATGGC
>JAYUVL010000390.1:0-4732 GCA_043754075.1 Cytophagales bacterium
CGCCAATGACATCGTGGCAAAATGATAATTCATATTACCTATGTCATATTCACTGAAATCATACACTTTGGTCATGGTCAAACACTCGGTGGGGCATACGGTGGTGCAAAGCCCACAAAAACAGCACTTGGCCATGTCAATGTCGAACTTGGCGGCGTACAACCGAATGGGCGTGCCATCAGAGGCAGTACCCACCTGCTCGGTGGCCTTGATCGGCTCGATCTCTATACAGTCCACCGGGCAAACCTTGGCGCATTTGTCGCACACGATGCAATCATCCATTTCATTGTGCAGCCGATACCGACCAATATCGGGGACCGGAAAACTCTCGTGCGGGTACTGGATGGTAAATATTCCTGCCTCTTGCTCAAAATAGCGCTCATCACTCGCTGCCCGGCGATCGAGGCGGGGATGCCGCACCGCATTGCGAAAGTGCCGGGCGGTCAACCGCAGGCCGGTCCATAAGGTAGTGGCCGCTTGGCCAATTTCGCTAAAATAGCCCATTGTTAGGGGAGTTATTACATCTGGCCAGCACCACTTGTACCGGCCACACTTGATTTTCAGGATAAAATTAACTTAATTTACATAAACGTTGCAAGTATTTTTTCGTTACAAGTTTTAGGGTTTGCAACCAAACTCGCCCTAAGCACATCTTTGCCGAGACTGCTCAATAGGCCTATCAGCTAGCAAAACATTTATACTACTAATCGTCAAACACTTGAAACCAATTGTTTACTTCGCCACTTTTCTTTTGTTTTGGGGCACCCAAATGGTCTATGCCCAAAATACCACCGTATCGGGAAAAGTGATCGACGCTGAAACCGGGGAAGCCGTCCCGTTTGCCAATGTCTTTTTTAAAGGAACGACCATTGGCACGACCACCGATTTTGATGGGTACTTCAAAATCACCACCCCTTCGCCCACTGACTCGTTGGTGGCCAAATACATTGGCTATTCGGTCCGGGCCAAGTGGGTGGAAAAGGGCAAGTCCCAAGTGATCAATTTCCAGTTGGCCACCGAGGCCACCACCCTCGAGGGTGTAACCGTCACCCCCAAAGACTACGTGAACCCAGCTTGGGAGATCTTGTACCGGGTGATGGACTACAAGCGGCAATATGACTACCGTCGCTTGTCGGCCTTTGAGTATGAGAGCTATACCAAATTGGAGCTCGATGTGGACAATATCTCCGACAAGTTTAGGCAAAAAAAAATGATCCAAAAGATCATCGCCGTGATTGACAGCGCCAAAGCAGTGGCCGGCGAAGATGGCAAACCTATCCTGCCCATTTTTATCTCCGAATCGCTTTCCGATTATTATTACCGCGACAATCCCCAACGCAAGCGGGAAGAAATCAAAAAGACCAAAGTTTCGGGCGTGGGCGTGGAAGATGGGAGTGTGGTATCACAGGTGACAGGCTCCACGTTCCAGCAATACAACTTTTACCAAAACTGGTTGCGGTTGGCCAACAAAGAGTTCATTTCCCCCATTGCCGACGGGTGGAAAGGGTTCTATGAATACACCCTAAAAGAAAAAAACATCGACATTAATGGCTACAAGTGTTTTCGGATAGATTTTGAACCCAAACGCCCCGAAGATCTGGCTTTCAAGGGCAGTATGTGGATCACTGACTCGACCGGCACCCAGCCCGAGTTTGCCCTGTTGCAGATCAATGTGGAAGTGGGCAAAGGGGCCAACCTGAATTTTATTGAAAAGATCAAGATCCAGCAGGAATTGGCCCAAGTGGACAGTTCCAGTGCGTGGCTGCCGGCCAAAACCCGGGTACTGGTCGACATTGGCGATGTTCGCGATGATTGGGCGGGCCTCTTGGCCAAATTCTATGTTTCCAACAAAAACTTCGTCATCAATGAACCAAAAGAACTGAAATTTTACGAAGAGGCCATCGCCGTGGCCGAAAACGTGGTCGAGAATTCAAATGATTACTGGAACCTCCACCGCCACGATTCGCTGAGTGCCGCTGAAAAAAATGTGTACCAGATGATCGACACCATTCGCAACTTGCCCGTGGTGCGAAATTATGTTGAGATAGCCAATATTTTAATCAATGGGTACAAGCGGATTGGAAAGTTTGATTTTGGAACTTACTCCTATCTTTTTGCCCAAAACAACATCGAGGGCAACCGCTTTCGCCTAGGGGGCATGACCAACTACACCTTCAGTCGCAAAGTAATCCTGCAAGGGTACGCGGCGTATGGCACAATGGACAACCGGTGGAAATATGGGGCGGGCTTTGATTACATTTTGTCGCGCAAACCGTGGACACAGTTTGGGGCCTACCGATCGGACGATTACAGCCAAGTGGCCCTAAATGCCGATAATTATTACGAAATAAACAATACCCTATTTTTGGCTTTTACCAAATGGGGCAATTTGGAGCGGCGGAGACCTTACATAAATAAATTAAATCGGTTGTATTTCCAGACTGACATTGCCAAAGGAATCACCCAAAAGATTTATTTCAACAACCAACAGTTTGAGCCACTGTTTAAGTTTGAACTGCTCGAGAATGTGAATGACGTCTCGCGGCGGGTCAATTTCACCACCAGTGAGCTGGTGCTGGAGACCCGTATCTCTTTTGGCGAAAGCTTTATCCAAAATGAAAACACCCGGGTGAGTTTGGGCGTAAAAGCCAATACGCCAATCCTTACTTTTCGCTACGTCCGGGGAATGCGCAACGTGATGGGCAGCGATTTTAGTTATAATAAGTTTCAGGCCAATATCACCCACCGGATCAACTTGGGTGCGCTGGGCTATTCACGCTATTCGCTCACCTATGCGTCCATTCCGTCACGGGTGCCCTATCCGTTGCTCGCGGTGCACTTGGGCAATGAAACAGCCTTTTATAACGACCTCTCGTTCAACATGATGCGCTTCTTTGAGTTTGTGAGCGATCAGTATGTTTCATTGAATTATATCCATCGTTTTGAGGGGCTGATGTTCAACCGCCTGCCATTGATCCGCAAACTCAAATGGCGCACTTTCGTTACCGCCAATGTGCTCTGGGGCACGTTGAGCGAGCCGAACCGCACTTTTACGCCCGCTTTTGACATGCTGGGTAACCCAAACCCGGGGATCAATGGCCTGGGCAGGCAGCCCTACGCCGAAGTTGGCTATGGAATTGAGAATATTTTTCGCTTTCTCCGGGTAGATTTTATGCACCGCCTCACTTATTTGGACAATCCGGGCGCCCAACGTTTCGGGGTTAAATTTTCCGCCCAGTTCAGGTTGTAAGGCCCCAATATTGGGATGCGCCACCTATCTTTGGGCAGCCCACCGGGTCAGGCAATGCACACAAGAGAAATCGCAATGAAAAGAATCGAAATCCAATCGGTTGCCATCAGTGGATTTAAAAGCATCCAATCGCTGTCGGAGTTTATCCCACGTTCGATCAATGTTTTTATTGGCCAAAACGGGGCAGGAAAATCCAACTTTATTGGATTTTTTAAATTCCTGTCCAACCTATTGAGCGGTACGGGAAACCTCCAAAGCTACCTTGGCCAACACGGAGGGGCCTCGGTTTTCCTTTTTGACGGCCCAGAAACCACCGCTCAAATCAGTAGTTCGATCAGCCTTAAAACCGCCACTGGATTGAACGAATACAAATTTACGCTTACCAGTGCCGCAGTAGATACGTTGGTGTTTACCGAAGAGCAATTTAGATACACACCAAATGCGACCGAATCGAGGAAATGGTATGACCTAGGTGCCGGACACAAAGAGTCGGCACTGATCCATGCGGAGGCGGTTGGCAAAACACAGGGCACGGTACGGGCTTTGCTGCAACACTTGACCACTTACCAATTCCACAATACGACCTTTAAATCACCCATCCGAAACACCAAATCTGAGATTGAGAACAACTGGTTTTTAGAAGAAGATGGCAGAAATTTGGCCTCGGTCCTGTATGAGCTAAGCCGCAATCAATTGGCCACTTATCAAAAAATCATCGCGGTAATTCAGCAAATCATTCCTTTTTTTGATGATTTTATCTTGATTGATCAATACGGAAAAACCTACCTGCGCTGGAAAGAAAAGGGTTCGCCCAATACATTTGTGGCCACCCAAGCGAGTGATGGCATGTTGCGGGCCATGGCACTCACTACCTTACTTTGTTTGCCTCCAGAAAGGCTGCCCGCTGTGATGTTTTTGGATGAACCTGAGCTTGGGTTGCACCCTTCGGCAGTAAAAATTATTTGCGAATTAATCCAAGGAGCATCGGAACATTGCCAAATATTTCTGGCCACCCAAGCTGCCGATATGCTCAATGAGTTTGAACCCGAGGAAGTTGTTGTGGTTACTCGGAAAGGCCGGGCCTCCATGTTCAATCGATTGTCCAGCGATGACTTATCGGTATGGATCGACGATTACAGCCTGTCCGATCTATGGCACCAAAACGTGATCGGAGGCCGGCCATGAAGAGGATATTTGTCGTCGTGGAAGGCCCAACTGAGGAAGGGTTTGTCAAAACGGTACTTTCTCCGCATTTTGCTGAACTTGGGGTTTACATTGAAGCTCAACTTTGGCATACCAACCGGAAACTGGGATCAAGTGGCGGCGGAAAAAGTTTTGATTTGATCGCCAATTATTTAACGCGATTGATGTCAAAATACAAGTATGAATCTGAAACATTCCTTTCCACCATGATTGATTTATACGCATTTCTCAGGCAAGGCAATACCATTTACACCGATGAGGTGACCAAATTGCGGTCCG
>JAYUVL010000391.1:0-2445 GCA_043754075.1 Cytophagales bacterium
TTGTAGGGCACGCGCTGATCGTAAATGGCGGTTACGTTCACTTGGCCTTTGGTTGGGTCGCCCGACCAAGTAAGGCGACTGCCGGGATTGATGGCAAATTCTTTGTTGAATAAATTTTGGAAAGTAAAATTATACGCTCCTCTAACAATCTCCACCTCGCCCACCATGGTAAAATTGCCCCGGGTGTTTACATCCAAGTTCATTTTGCCACTTGCATTTCCTCGGATGATATCCCCAGATTTTTTGTCAAAAATAATTTCAAAGTAGGCCGATGGCGTGAGATCGAGGTTCATGTCCACAGTGAGGGTGGACATGGCTATTTTGGCGGTATTGGGTGGGGCCTGAGCAGCTTGACTGGCCGAATCAGGCCGGAACGAGGTGAAACGGATGAAACTTTGGGCCTGTGCGCTGGCGTACCCATCGAGTGGGAGCGAGAGGCGCGTACCCTCTTCGCTGCGGGCATTGACCACGATGGCCAACCGGTTTGTGGGGCCAAATATGGAGAAGTCACCGCTGGCCACCGCAACGCCATAGTACAGCGATTCTTCCGAAAACTTGGTATCCAACACTTTGAACCGCTTGTAGTTCCCATTGATCTGAAGGATAAAATTGGTGAACCCGCTGTGGTAAATCCCACCATCAATGAAGGCAGAAGCATTGCGATCGTCGCGTAGGCGCAGATTTTTCATTCCGATGTAATCATCGTCAAAATAAATCCGGTCATCGAAAAAATAGCGGGTGCCCAGATAATTGATCGTCATGCCACCACCTCGCACAAAGATTTCACCTTTGACCGCGATTTCGTCAAGTTTGCCCCGAATTTGCACTTTTCCTTCGGCCTTACCAGTAAAATGGGAGGCCAGATCTGACAAGAAAGGCTCGATCATATTTAATTCGGCTTCTTTTAGTTCAGCTGTCAAGTTGAGTGGAACGCGCGCATCGGGGTCATAAAAACCACCCACTTCAATCACTTTGAACCCTTGTCGTTGGATATTGGCATCAATCCCCAACCGTTTCTTGTCTTTTTCCCAAATCACTTTACTGCTCAAATCCCCGATCAAGAAGTCATCGATTGTGATGCTGTCGGCACGGAAGCCGCCATTGATGCGCAGATCCCGGTACACGTCCTGCACTTCGGCTTTCAGATTGGCGTAACCAGTCAATTTTTTCCCAAAAACTTGACTGAACACCCCCAGGTTGAAATTTTCCAGTTGTACCTTCAGGGTTTTGGTCGGATCGTCGGAAAGCTGCCCCTCCAGTTTAAGGAAACGTTTGCCGTAAGTTGCATAAAAGTTCAGGAACGACACTTCATGCCCCTGTGCGTCCACCTGTATGGTGTCGGAGTTGACCCAATCTTCATTGAGCACTTTGAGGTGCGAGGGGAATAAATTGAACTGGTAATGGTTGTCGGGCAACAGGCGAAAACTGCCCTTGAGATCGGCATAGTCAGACTCTTGTTTTTGTTTGGCGTAAAACTTATAATCGATTTCTTGGCCGCGCCAAGTACTTTCTAGTTGGAGGTTTTCCATTTCCAAGGCATTGGCTCCCTCGGGGCTCAACAAGCCATTGCTGGCCGCAGTGAATTTCAAATTGGCAAAAATAGAATCGATCTGGGGCTGCTTGGTTGTCTCATAGGTCAGTTCGCTGTTCCGAAACCAAAACCGCCCGTAGGAGAGGGTATCGAGCCGACGGCTTTGGACAAAAAAATTGCTCATGCTATCGCGGACAAAGTAGCCATTCAGCTCAGCATTGCGCGATACATACAAATCGGGGACAAAAATTTGAGTGATCTGGTTGATGTCCTTCAAGGTGATGGTGTAATTCATCTTGTAGGCAGTTGCCGCCCAATCTGTCCGGTTTTTTTTCAACCGCACTTGTTCTTTGTAATAATTTTGAATGGCCGAGTTGTCGTTGAGCAAATCCAACATGTATTCTTTGTAAAGCAGTCCAATATCGCTCAAGGTGCGACTGGGCTTAAAATTGCCCTTGGCCTCCACGTCGATAATATCCGACTGGACATAAAAATCGCGCTGCCCGCCGGCTTCGATCGATGAGTGGATGAGCAACGGTTTGAACAATACGTCCTTGGGGCCGTAGGAAAAGTACAGGCTGTCAAATTCCAGGTCGCCAGCCAGGTCATCTAAGGTAAGGCCCGAAAAGTTGAGGCGCATATCGGCCCGGAGTGTGCTTTCTACCTTGGTGAATCCCATCGGTTGCAAGAATGCTTTGGCAATGTTTACATCGGCCTCGATGGTTTGGCTGTTGAGATCCATTTTGCCCGCCCCGACAAAAACCAAGTTGGGGTCGGCAATTTTTAAGCCTCCATCGATCACCCCTTTTTGAATCAGCCCATTGAAATCGATGTTTTTGTAGTCATAGCCCCGCACCCCCAGGCGGAAAATGTTGGCATTGACCCGAACATCGGCCGTGGCGAGATCAAAGCCT